>CALXAU010000035.1 GCA_944386355.1 uncultured Clostridia bacterium | reverse complement strand
AATAACAGCAAAAACAGAAAATGGAAAAACAGCAACATGTGAAATAACAGTAAAAGAAACAGAAGAGCAAATAAGTCCAGAAAATATAACACTAAATAAAACAAGTGAAACATTAGATTTAAATGGAACAAAAGAAATACAATTATCAGTAACAATAACACCAAATAATGCAAATGTAAATAAAGGAATAACATGGACAAGTAGTGATACAAAAGTAGCAACAGTAGATAATACAGGAAAAGTAACAGCAGTAGGGAAAGGAACAACAACAATAACGGCAAAAACAGAAAATGGAAAAACAGCAACATGTGAAATAACTGTAAAAGACAGTGGTGAAGAAGATAACGGAAATGAAAATAATAACAATAACAACAGCAATGATAACAATAAAAAAACAGAAAATACTGTTTCTAAAAATGATAAAACAGAAGAAGTGCCAAGTAAATTACCATACACAGGAAGTTTAAGATCAATTATAACAGTAGTAATAATATTAATAATTATATCTGCAGCTTTTTGTTATATAAAATTAAAACAATACAAATATATTAAATAGAAATATTGAAGAATAAATCGGAAAGCCTTAACATTTGTACTAATTTTATAAATTCTCTTTGGCTTTCCGTTAATTTGTTCTGCGCCAAATTTATGAAATAAATTTGTGTGCAATTTACTTTATATATTAGGAAAGTCATATTGACTTTCCTAATATATAAAAAAGAGTAAGCTCTTAAAAGTGTGAAATGGAACTAAGTGAGATGATTCCTTGGTTCCAACTTGATTTAGTTCAAAAATATAATAATTAACAAATATTTAAAAACCTATCCAATAATTGTTCTCTGCATTTATTTTCAAAAGTATCATCTAATTTAGTCAATTCAAATTCTTCGTTATATTTTCTTTTTAAACAATAGTGCAAAATATAGTCTGCTAAATCAGGATTCTTAGAAAGTAAAGGACCATGAAGGTAGGTAGCAATTACATTTTTAAGAAAAAATCCTTCTTGGGTATCTCCAAACTTATTTCCATTACCGAATAAAACTTTTCCAAAAGGAGAAGAAATATTATAAGTTTGTCCACCATGATTTTCAAAGCCTATAACTTTAGTAGTAAAATCTCCTAAATTTACATCTATAACAATATTTCCAATACATCTTTTACTCCTATCTGGAATTGCTTCGGTATAATAGTCGAAAATCTCAAGTCCTGGGATAATATTATTATCTACACCCTTATAGTATTTTCCAAACAACTGATAAGCACCACAAAT
Source organism: uncultured Clostridia bacterium (assembly GCA_944386355.1). Lineage (GTDB taxonomy): Bacteria > Bacillota > Clostridia > TANB77 > CAG-508 > CAG-269. Next base: position 14,246 of record CALXAU010000035.1, on the reverse strand, counting down.
AAGTAGAAAAAATACACCATTATCTATTGCTTCTTTTAAAAAACTTTTATACTTAATTAAATCTTTTGATAATATACTTTGTTCATTATCAGCCCCACCACCAGCAAAAATAATATCATATGAATAAAAGTCTGGAGCTTTATCTTCAATACTATATGTATCAATATTTAAAATTAATCCTCTTTTTCTCATTCTATATTGTAATACTTTTATATTACCGATATCTCCATACAATTCTAACATATCTGGATACATATATAATAAATTTAATTCTTTCATAATATAAATTTCATTCCTTTCTCGCTTCGCTCAGAAGGTACACATAGTTATGAAAGCTTTTTCTTTCAAACTAAAATTTATTCCTTTCTCGTATAATCAATACTACATATAGATATTAAATCATTTTTATTGTATAGAAATTTCCGAAGCAACAAGATTAGCCTTTCTTATTGCATAGGAAACAATATGAAACTTTAAGCCTCAAAAATAAATAAAACCAGTGTTATTTTAACGAATTATACTTTAATAATGCATTTCTGCAAGGTTGTAAAGCAGTATAATTAGCAATTACATATTTTTTAGTATTTGTAGAATATAAATGATTTATTGCTTCTTCTATAGAATTATAGCATTCAATCAAACTTTCATCAAATCCAGCTACTTTTATTCTTATGGCTATATCATAAGCTCGCTTACCAGAAGTAATAATTCTCTTTACATTATTTAAGTTATCAAAATTTATATCCCATATCCAAGAAACATCAAACCCGTCTGCAATATTATCATTTAAAACAAGAAGTAATTCTTTTTCTGAAGTATCTTCATTTAGAATTCTTAAACTTACATTACAACCGGTAGGATTTTTTGCTAGATTTAAAATTGTTGAAGTATCTTTTATTTTTAAAGTTTCTAACCTTCCATTATGTAGTGAAAATGTAGATAAAGCTTTCTGAATTGTTTCATATTTTATTTTATATAAACAAGCACAAGCAATACTTGCTGTAAAATTATATATTGTATAAATACTACAAATTTGAGTTTTAAACTCTATATCATCTATCATAAATGTTTTTTGATTAATGTTTACATTATATGCCTTTTTATAAATATCATTATTTCCAAAACCACATGAAGGACATGAAAATTTACCTATGTGAGAATATTGATAATAATCATAAAGTAATCTAGTTTGACAGAAAGGACAAAATTTTCCTTCTCCTGCTTCTTTAATATCTTTAGTTGCAAATTTATAAGGCTCTACACTAAAATAGTATATATTATTATTTTCAGGATTTGATTTTCCAAGTCTTGCAACATTAGGATCATCGGCATTTAAAATTAAATTTCCTGAATAAGTTTGTAGAAATTTGTCTATTTTTAGAATTAAAGATTCAACTTCTCCGAGAACGATCAAGTTGATCTCTAAAGAAATTTAATATAATTAATGTATCTAGCTTTATTTGTTTAAATAATAGAGGGACATAGCTTTCATCAACTTCAAAAACTAAAAAGTCTGCATCAATAATACCAGTTAAATGACAATTTTTTATAAGTGTAGAAATTATTCCAGTTGACATATTATTTCCTTCAATATTACTAATTACTTTTTTTTCAGCAGTTTTAAAAATATGTCTTATACAATTATTTGTCATTGTTTTTCCATTTGTTGCTGTTACAGCAATTACAGGACAAGATATTTTAAAATATTTTAAAATATTCTTATCTAGTTTTTGAGCTATTTTGCCAAGAATATTTCCACCATTTTTTTTGAATAATTTAAGTAATAAGTGAGTTATTTTCATTAATAATAAAATAAAAAAATGATACATGGAAGCACTTCCTTAAAAATTTTTTCTTATTATAACATACCACAAAATATGTCTGCAACATAAATATTGAAAAACTTGTTTTTTATTACCATTTTGTTACAATTTACAAAAATATTACAACAATATTACAAAAACTTTAAGATTGTGTTACAAATATATAAAAATATTTACATATAAAAAACAATAAAGTATACTAATGGTAGAAGTAAATAAATGTGATTTTTAAGTATTTAAACTTTAAAATTATTGTTTAATTTTGAATATAGCATATATGAGGTTGAAAAATAATTATAGTTTTGGCTGTGTTTAAAATTTTTTTGAATGTAATTACATACACCAAGTATTATAATGCTTTTTTAATAAAATTTTTTCGAATTAGATTTGTACTTGTAGAAAGTATGGATAGATAAAACAACAGTAGAAGTAGAATATAGTACTACAGAAGAAAAAGTAATAGTAACAATAAAATCAGAAGCTAAGTTAAAAGAAATAGCAGGTTGGAACTTATCAGAAGACGGACATACATTAACAAAAGAATATGATAAAAATACAGAAGAGACAATTTATGTAGAAAATGAAAATGGAAAAGTACAAGAAGTAAAAATAAAAATAGCTAATATAAAAGAAAATCAAGAAGATAATAATAACCCAGATGATAATAACCAAGATAATAATAAACCAGAAGAGAAGAACAAAGATAATAATAATTCAAAAGATGAAAATATACAAGATAAAAATAATATAGCAAACCAAAACACAATAAATACTTCAAATAATAATAAAAATACATCGAATGAAAATCTTGCAACAACATTACCTAAAAAAAGAATTATAAAGCCATAAACAGATTTTAAAATACAAAAAAATAATATCAAACTTAAAAACTGATATTATTTTTTTCTATAAAATTATTTAATTAACATAGAACCAATTTCAGTTACAGTTCCAGCACCTAAAGTAATTATTATATCATTTTCTTTAACCTCTTTTTTTAGAACAGAAACACATTCATCAAAACTAGGAATATAAACAGCATTTTTTCCTAAAGAATTAATTTTGTCAACCAAATCTTTAGAAGAAATATTATAGGTATTATTTTCTCTAGCTGCATAAATATCTAAAACAATTATATTATCAAAATTCAATAAAGCTTTTGAAAAATCTTCAAGCAAAGCTTTAGTTCTACTATAAGTATGAGGTTGAAAAACAATCCAAGATTTATTATATTTTTTATTCATTAAAGCTTTTGCAGTAGCAATAATTTCAGTTGGATGATGAGCATAATCATCATAAATACTAGCACCATTCACTTCACCTTTATATTCAAAACGTCTATGAGCACCAGTGAATTTAATAAGAGCTCTTTTTATAGCTTCTTTTGAAATACCATAATAATCACATAATGCAATTGTTGCTAAACTATTTAGAACATTATGCATTCCAGGAATAGATAATTGAAACCTTTCATAAAATTCATTATGTCTATATACATCAAAAGAAGCAAAACCATTTTTATCAAAAACAATATTAACAGCAAAAAAATCTGTATTTTTATTTGTTATTCCATATGTTAAAACTTTAGATTTAGTATACTTTGGAAGCTCTAAGCAATTTGTGTCATCAAAATTTACAACAAGTAAGCCATTTTCAGGTAATAGCTTAGCATATTTGATAAAAGATTTTTTTATATTATCTAAAGTTTTAAAATAATCTAAATGATCGTTATCAATATTTAAAATTATCTCAGCCTTAGGACTAAATTTTAAGAAGCTGTCTACATATTCACAAGCCTCTATAATAAAATGCTCACTATTTCCGACTCTATAATTACCATTTAATGCTTTTACAAAAGCACCAACTTGAATACTTGGATCTTGTAAATCTTCTAAAAAACAAAGTGATACCATTGAAGTAGTTGTTGTTTTTCCATGTGTACCTGAAATACATATAGTATCATTAAAACATCTAGTAAGTTCACCTAAGAAATTAGATCTTTCTATAATAGGAATATTAAGTTTTTTTGCTTCAAGTATTTCTGGGTCATTTTGTTTCACAGCAGCTGAAAAAACGACAACATCAGCTTTTTTTACACTTTCTAAAGAATGACCTATAAAAACATGAATACCCTGCTTCTCAAGCTCTTCTACTGATTCTGAGTAATTAGCATCTGAACCTGTAACATGAAAGCCCCAATTTTTTAAAATTGCAGCAATGCCACTCATACTAACGCCACCAATTCCGATCATATGTATATTTTTATATTTTCTAATTCTTTCAATATTTGGCATTAAAATACACTCCTTTAATTAACAGATAAATTATATACTTATATAAAAAATTTTTCAAGAATTTTAGTTATTTATCTTAATATTTTTTAGATTAATGGTTACAATTACAGAAATAAAAATAATATAGTTTTTAAGAAATTAAATCAATACTTATATATTTTATTATAAACTAAAAAAAGTGTTACTAATCAATATAAATAGATATTTTGGAAAATGTATATTTAATATTGCAACCAGATAAACTATACAGTAAAATATTATGTAAGAAAATTTCTAATTCTGAAATTTTTGTAAAAAAAAGAAGGAAAAAGAAAGTTTTTGAAGAATAATATAGTAGTACATAAAATAAACATATATGTACAAACTATTTTTAAAACTTAAGGAAGGCGGTGCACTTATAATGCAAATCACAGATGTACGTTTAAGAAAAGTAAATTCAGAGAACAGAATGAAAGCTGTTGCTTCTGTAACATTCGATAATGAATTTGTTATCCATGATATCAAAGTTATCGAAAGCCAAAATGGGTTATTTATTGCTATGCCAAGCAGAAAAACTCCTAATGGAGAATTCAAAGATATAGCTCATCCAATCAATGCTGAAACAAGAGAGAAAATTCAAACAGCTATTTTAGAGGCTTATGAATCTCCAGATGCAGATGTTGTAGATTCAGCAGAATAATAAAATAATCAATAAAGCACCAAGTAACCAATGCATATGCAAAAGTAAAAGGTGTTTTTTTGTTGCATAAAATTTTTCATAATATTATAAATATAAAGTTATATTAAAACTATTAATCAAAAATTAAATATTTATAAAAACTAATATTTTTGATTCTAGTTATTAATGTAACTACTTTTTATTTTTAAAATAAATTATTTTTTTGATAGTTTGCTAGTGAACAAATTATATAGTTTTCATAGTAGTAATACTTGTGCAACATATAATTAAAAAAAACTTGAAAAAAAGCTTAAAAAGAGGTAAAATAAAAAAGTAAAAAATAATTAATTCTTTTTCAATCAGAATTATGCCTTAGAGGGGAATGATTTTAAAAATGCATATAATTATAGGATTAGGCAATCCAGAAGACGAATATAAAAACACAAGACACAATATGGGATTTTGTGCTATTGATGAAATAGCCAAAAACAATCAAATTCAAGTAACCAAAAAAGGCTTTAAAAGTATATATGGAATAGGAAAAATAGAAGAAGAAAAAGTAATACTTGTAAAGCCACAAACATATATGAATTTAAGCGGAGAAGCTGTTAAAGAAATAATCCAATTTTATAAAATTCCACTAGAAAATCTTTTAATTATATATGATGATATAGATATAATTCCAGGAAGTATAAAGTTACGAAAAAAAGGAGGACCTGGAACGCACAATGGAATGAAATCTATAGTAAACTCAATAAATACACAAGATTTTCCTAGAATTAGAATAGGTATAGGAACACCAAAAGAAAAAGATTTAATTTATCATGTGATAGGACCTATTCCAGATGAAGAAAAAGAACAATTAAAAAAAGGTATAGAACTTGCAAGTAAAGCAACAGAAGAATATATAAAAAATGGAATTGATATAGCGATGAACAAATATAACTAAATATAGTAAGAGGAGAAATAAAAATTATGATAGAATTAGTAATAAATAAAAAAGACAAAACAAAAGAAATATCATTATTAGAGGATCAAATTTTAATAGAACATTATGAGGAAAATGGAGAAGAAGAAAGAAAAGAAGGAAATATATATTTAGGAATAGTAAAAGACATAATACCAGGAATGCAATCAGCATTTATAAATATAGGTACAGAAAAAAATAGTTTTATTCATCTAAAAGATATACTTCCAAAAATAGATGAAACTAAAGAAAAGCAAACTTTAGAACAAACAATAATACAAAAAGAAATAAAACAAAATCAAAAATTACTAGTGCAAGTAAAAAAAGATAGTAATGAAAAAAAGGGAGCAAGAGTGTCAACACATATAAACCTTCCAAGCACATATATTGTTTTAATGCCAGACACAGATATAGTAACAATTTCACAAAAAATAGAAGACAAAAAAGAACAAGAAAGATTAATTAAAATATTAAGACAAAATCTATCTAAAGACAATGGAGCTATTATTAGAACATCAGCAGAAAATAAAAAAGAACAAGAAATAATAGAAGATATAAAAAATACAGAAAAAAAATGGAATGAAATTAAACAAAAATATGAGGAACAAACAAAGAACGAACCAATTCAATTGTATAAAAGTGAATCTATAGTAGAAAAAATTATAATAGACCTAATAGACAAAAAAATAGAAAAAATAATATTAAATGATAAAGAAGATTATGAAGAAATAAAAAAATTAAAAACTAAATATAAAGAATTAAAAAATACAGCAATTGTTGTAAAAGATGAAGAAAACATACAAAATATATATGACTTGGAAAAACAAATAGAAAAATCAAAAAATAGAAGAATTTGGTTAAAATGTGGAGGATTTATAACTATAGATAAAACAGAAGCTTTAACAGCCATAGATGTAAACACAGGAAAATATACAGGAAATAAAAACTTAAATCAAACAATTTATAAAGTAAATGAAGAAGCAACAATAGAAATTGCAAAACAATTAAGACTAAGAGATATTGGTGGAATAATAATAATTGATTATATAGATATGAAAATACAAGAAGATAAAGAGAAAATAGAAAAACTATTAAAAGAGTGTTTAAAAAAAGATAGAACAAAAACTCAAGTTGAAGGATTTACAAAATTAGATTTAATGGAAATGACAAGAAAACATATATGTAGTCATCAAGACTAAATAAAAATGTAATAGGAGATTTAGTTTGAAATAAAAAGCTTTCATAACTATGTGTGCCTTTAGATCGAAGCGAGAAAGGAATGAATTTTTAAATGGATGTAGGATTTATTTCACTTCGGATGTAGTAAAAATTTAATAGATACAGAAATAGCAATAGGTATGTTTAAAAATCACGAGTTTAAAATAGTGAAAGATGCAAAGCTTGCAGATATTTTAGTTATAAATACATGTGGTTTTATAGATAGTGCGAAAGAAGAAGCAATAAATACAATACTTGAAATGGCTGAATATAAAAAGAAAAGATGTAAATATTTAATAGTAATGGGATGCCTTGTACAAAGATATAAAGAAGAATTACAAAAAGCCTTACCAGAGGTAGATTTATTTATTAAATTAGAAGAATATGATAAACTATGGGAAAAAATAGAGAAATATTTGAACACAAAAATGGAAGAAAAAATGCCAGAGACTAAAAAACAAGAAAAACTAAAAGTATTACCAATCCCAAATTTTCAAGAATTTATGCAAAGAGTAATAACAACTGGAAAAAATTATGCATATTTGAAAATAGGTGAAGGATGTAGCAATTTTTGTACATATTGTGCAATTCCATATATTAGAGGACCTTTTGTTAGTAGAAAAAAGGAAGAAATAATAGAAGAAGCTAAAATGCTTGCTGAAAAAGGAATAAAAGAGCTAATTATAATAGCTCAAGATACAACTAAATATGGTATAGACTTATATAAAAAACCAGGATTACCTAATTTGCTTGAAGAAATTAGTAAAATAAACGGAATAGAATGGATAAGATTTTTATACTCTTATCCAGAAGGAATTTCAAAAGAATTAATTGAAACTGTAAAAAATAACAAAAAAATATTACCGTATTTTGATATTCCAATACAGCATATTTCCAATAAATTATTAAAAAAGATGAATAGAAAAACAAGCAAAGAAGAAATAATAAATTTAATAAAAGAAATTAGAAAAAATATACCAAATGCTACTTTAAGGACAAGTATAATTGTAGGATTTCCAGGAGAGACAAATGAAGATTTTGAAGAACTTATGGATTTTATAGAATTAGCTAAGTTTGACAATTTAGGGGCTTTTATGTATTCAAAAGAAGAAGGAACACCAGCTGCATCATTTAAAAATCAAATACATGGAAATACTAAAAAATCAAGGTATAATAAATTAATGCAAAAACAGCAAGAAATAGTAAGGAAAAAATTAGAAGAGCAAATTCAAAAACAAGATACAGTTTTAGTAGAAGATATTTCATTTGATTCAAAGTTTCTAATAGGAAGAACTAAAAATCAAGCACCTGATATAGACGGAATTACATATATTATAAACGAAAATAATGAAAACTGTATAAATAATTTTGTAGATGTAAAAATTACAAAAGTTTTAGATTATGATGTACAAGCACAAATTATTAAATGATATGAATTTATTGTATTATTTTAATTGAAAGGGATGAAATGTATAATGAAAAAAAGTAAAAATGATGTTAGTCAAGCAGTACAAAAATCAATGGAAAAATTATGTACACAGGTGAATTTAGAAATTTTAAAACGCCAAATGGAAACAACAAATGCTTTTACAGATTATCAAAAAAAATTATCAAAAGACAAAGTAAATGATGTAAAGTATATTGGGAAAGTGAACTTAGGAACTATTAATATAGAGGGAAAAGAAGTTCCTTTCTTTAAAAATGCATATGTAGTTGAACAAACAGTGTATTCTGATGAAAATGGAAAAGAAGAAGCAAAAGAAATAGAAGTATTTTATTTAGAAAATGATGACGGTACATTTTTAAAAGTAGGAGGGAAAACTCCTCAAGTAACTAATGAAATAATGTTAAAAGATGATCTTGATATTGATACAGAGATTTTAAAAGCAGAATTAAATAGATTAATTGAAGAGAAAAAAGAACAAGTAAGTCTTGCTCAGATTAGTAATGAAATTATAGAAAAATTAGCTAAGACAACAGGAATTCCAAAAGAAGAATTAGCAAAAAAATATAATATATTAGAATTAGATTTATCAAAAGAAGAAAATAAGACAGATAAAGAGGAAGAATTAAATAAAAAAGAAACAGATGATATTATAAAAGCTACAGGGCATAAAAGTAGATTAATTTTAGACCATACTGTAGATACAAAGAAAACAATAGGAGAGACACTAGGATTACCTCCTAGATATACAAATTTATATATTGTTTATAAAGACAATGAATCACTAAAGGGAAAACCTAAAGATAATAATATAAATCAAGTACCATATTCTTTTGTAGCTGTAGATAATAATGGAAATGGAAAAATTGTTAATGATTTATTTGAAATACCTGAAAGTGCAAATATAAATACAAGAAATACAGGATTAAACGTAGAAACTAACGGAGAAGTTAAAATAACAGAAGCAGAAGATAATATAGCCATTCTAGGAATAAAAAATAAGCCAAATGCATACTTAAAACTTTCAAGAGAAGACAATGGAGACGGAAATGTAGCTGTTTCATATGATGAAAAATTACCAGGTGAAAATAGATTAGACGGAATAAGTACATCTTTACAGACTCGCTCTATTAGAACACCAGATAGAATTCAACAAGATTTAAATGATCCAGCAAATGGAATATATAGAGGAGAACAACAATCAAAAGAAGCAATAACACATAGTAAAAAAGAGTATGAAGAGGGAACAGTAAAAGCAAAAGATGTTGACGGAAACCCTACTACATCAACTCATACACATGGTAAACAAGAGATGACAATGGAAAGTGCAGTAAAAGAATTAATGTCTAATGATGAAATATCAGATAAATATACAGAAAGAGAAATTAGAAAAAGATTGATGAATAGGAAAACAGAAGAAACTATTGAACAAGCAGTTAAAAGACTAAAAAATGAAATGCTACAAGAAAAATATTTATTTGGTGATAAGAATAGAACTAGAGCTATTTAAACTATACAGTGATTTAGGAAGAAAAATTTAATAAGTATTATAATAAGATTTAATATAAAGAAAAGTATTATTTTTTACTAACAATATAATTAAAAGCATTGTACACAATGTAAAGCTGATATAATATTATACGGTTTGTAGAACAAAAAGGTTACATAAAATTCATACAAAAAAGACATGAAATTGAAATATAATTTTAAATTCAATTTTATGTCATTATTTTTTATTTATTATGAAAGTCATTCAGACTTTTCTAACAGATAGGACACAATGCACAAAGGTTTACTTGCATAAAATTGACTAACGAACAATTAATGGAAAGCCAACGTGAAAATAATTTATTTCATATATTTGGCACAGAAAAAATTTACTAAAAAATTAAAGAAGTAATATAAATTTATTATAAATTATAACAATTTCATATTGGTTCTATATTACAAAAATATTACAGAATTATTAAAAATAAATTACAAATAAAAAAATATATACAAAAATAAATAAATAATATATACTTATAAACATAAACTAAGAATAAAAAGTAAAAAATAAGAAAAAATAATAAGAGAGGATTTTTGAAAAAATGAATAGAAAAGATAAAAGTAAAAGAATAATAAAAAGGAATAAGAAAGAGAAAATGAAAGGAATAACATTATTGTCTCTTATAATAACAATTATAGTTTTATTGATATTAGCTGGAATAAGCTTTACGACACTTTGGGGAGACAATGGAATTTTAACCAAAGCATCAAAAGCAAAATTAGCTACTGAACTTGCAAAATATAAAGAAGAATTTGAAATGTTTAAATTAGAAAAGAGTATGGAAGATTTAGAATTTCAGCCCGAAAGCATAGTAGCAGGAGAGGAAGTACTTATTTATAATACAAAACCAGAAACAGAACAAGGTAATATAAAGACTATATTAAAAGATATGGAAGAAAAATGGAGTGGAAGGTTGGAAGTTATAAAGGGAGAATTAATATTAAACACCACAGATAAAACAGAAATAGAAGTAGCACAAAATGTGGGAATACAGCCAAACCCATATATAATAGTTAATGGAGAATTACTATCTTCAGAATATAATTTAGCACTAATGGATGAAACAGGTACAGTAACAATTCCTTCAACAGTTGATAAAATTGGGTCAGGTGCATTTAGAGGTCTTGAAGGTTTACGTACTATTGTAATACCAGCAACATGTAAAGAAATAGGGTCATATGCTTTTTCAGGGAATTCCACGTTAGAAAAAGTAATAATAGAGAATGGAGTTGAAAAAATAGGTGAGTATGCATTTCAAGATTGTAAAACTTTAAAAGAAATAGAAATGCCAGATAGTATAGTAGAAGTAGGAAGTACATGTTTTGGAAATTGTTCTTCTTTAAAAAAAGTAAAAATATCTAAAAATTTAGATAGCATTCCGATGAGAATGTTTTCTGTCTGTTCAAGTTTAGAAAATATAGAAATACCAGATGGAGTAACAAAAATAGAAGGAGCAGCTTTTGAACAATGTAATCTAATAAAAGAAATAAAAATTCCCTCAAGTGTAACTTCAATAGACGCAGGAGCTTTTTCTGGAATGAATAGTTTAACTAATATAGACTTTACTAATAATACAGTATATAGTTTTCAAAATGGAATGATATTATCATTAGATAAAACTATTTTGTATGGAGCTTTATCAAACTTAAAACAAATTAACTTATTGAGTACTATAACAACAATAAAATCTCAAGCGTTAATGAATTGTTACTATCTTACTAGTTTAAAAATACCAAAATCAGTAATTAGTATAACACTACCTGCACTTCCTAATAATTTAAATGAGATTATTGTAGAAGAAGGGAATGCAAAATATAAAAGTATAAATGGCAATTTGTATGATTATAATATAGAAGTATTAATAAAATATTATACAAATGAAACTACAGTAACTTTGCCAGATACTGTAAAAATAATAAAAACTAGAGCTTTTACAGGTCAAGATAATATACAAAATTTAATTTTACCTGATAGTTTAGAACAAATTGAAAATTTTGCTTTAGAAGGTATGGGAATCACAGAATTAAATATTCCAAAAAATGTTAATACAATTTATTCTTTGACATTTAGTGGTGTGAATATTGATGTAACAATTTCAGAAGAAAATACAAAATACATGGTTATAGATAATATATATATAATAAATAAAAATGAAAATAAATTAGAAGCTATTTCTAAGAAGTTAGATAATTATAATATACCAGAGAATATCGAAATAATAGGATCACATACATTTTATGCAAATACTAAATTAAAATCAATCATAATACCAGACAATGTAAAAATAATAGAAAATTCGGCATTTGATTATGCTACTAGCTTACAAAGGATAGAGATACCTTCAAGCATAGAAGTAATAGGAAGTACAGCTTTTAGCAGATGCAAGAATTTGACAGAGATTATCATACACAAAGAAGAGAGGAGTGTGCCAGATGCACCATGGGGTTGTCCATATGGTTTAAGAGCTGTAAAATGGGAAGTTTAAGTTAGAGTTTGATTCTTCTTGTGATTAAGAAAAAGTTATAAAAATAAAACATACTTGGTAAAAATATATAAATTTAGAATAATTCAAAACAGTAGGAAAAATCTCCGAAGTTTTTTTAATAAATTTTCCCTAAAAAATATCTATCACAATATAAAGTGGTAGATATCTTTTTATTGATATATTCGTCTTTACAAAATAAAATGCTTATGTGAGAAGTCATATTTGTTAAAATATATTTAAGAAATTTATAATTTAAATTATAAAAAAGTTAACGGAAAAATATTTACAAAACAGTAAGAATAACATATACTTATATAAATTAAAAATAAAAATTATAGGAGGATAAAAAAATAGAAAAAATAGATGAATATATTAAATTTTGTGATACTTCTAAATTATTCCAAAGCGAAGAAGTAATAGATGAAATTGAAGAAATAAAACAATTATTAAAGATATTGAAAGAGCAAAATTATCCATTTGATGGCTTTTATAATTTGAGAAAATTTATTGAAGAGCTAAAAAGCGTAGAAGGAAGAAAAAATTTAAAAGAAAATATAGAAATTTGTATAAATAATAAACCTAAACTAGAAAAGCCAAATAATAGATTTAAAGATAATAAAAGTCAAATTAAAAAAATTTTAAAAACATATAAGGAAAAACTATTCGAGTATAATTTTAATAAATTTCAAACACGAGAAGAATTAAAAATATTGCAAGAAATAAAAGAGAATTTAGAGGAAGATTTCCTTAGATTATTTTCAGGTAATCATGAAAAAATGACTGTTGAAAACTTAAAATCTAAATATGAAAAGCTTTTTAGTGAACTTAAAACTGAAAAAACCAATAATACCGAAAAAGAAGTTATAGAAAATAAACAATGGGAAAAAGGTTTAAAAGACATTTTTGAAATACTTCTTGAAACTTGTGAATTATATAGAAAAAAAGCTAAAAATGAAACAGATTTAATGAGAATAAAAGCTATTAAAACAACTATTTGCGATGAAATAGAAGTTTATAAAAATAAAGATTTATCACGAGAAGACATAAAAAGAATAAAAGAAAAATTACTTAAAGACTATGCAGAAATCTTTAAACCATTTAGAGAAAAATATTTCCCAGAAGATATGGAATTGTAAGGAAGAGAAATTTCGATAATTAAATTTTACTGTATAAGATAATGTTTTTATATTCATTAAGATATAAGGAGAAAAGTAAAAATGAAGAAATTACCATATGGAATAAGTGATTATGAAAGAATAAAAGAAAATAACTATTATTACGTAGATAAAACAGAATATATAGAAAAACTAGAAAATTTAGCAGAGCCATATATAATGCTACTAAGACCAAGAAAATTCGGAAAAACACTATTTACAAGTGTATTAGAAAACTATTATGATATAAAAAAGAAAGAAAAATTTGAAGAATTATTTAAAGAAACATATATAGGGAAAAATCCAACTAAATTAAGAAATAGTTATAACATATTAAAATTTAATTTTTCAGGAATAGACACAACAAATGAAGAAACAACAATGAGAGGATTTAAAAATAAAACTATAGAAACAATAAAAGATTTTATTAACAAGTATAAAATAGATTTTTATATAAATGAAAAGCAAGAAGCAGAAGAAATATTAAATAGCTTAATAACAGCATTTAAAATACAAAAAACTCAGGAAAAACTATATGTAATAATAGACGAATACGATCATTTTGCAAAAGAATTAAAGGAGTTAAAGACAAAAGAATTTAAAAATCTAGCATTAATAATTAATAAAGTAAGAAAATGGTATGAAATATTAAAA
>CALXAU010000034.1 GCA_944386355.1 uncultured Clostridia bacterium | reverse complement strand
ATAAAAATTTGACAAAAAAAATAAGCAGTCCTAATGCTTACAAAGATTTTTTTAAAATTTAACTGTTAAACTTCCGATAAAAATGGAATAAAAAAATTATATAGCAGTGAAACAATAAAAACAGAATCCGAGCAATGTATATTGCCCGAATTTAGTAATTTCAACTGTTTCATTAATTGATGCCACAAAAAATGGGGAAACTTTTTTTTTTTTTAATATATTGAAAAAAAATATTATATATAATATAATCAATATAGATTTCAAAGAAAAACATAAAAAAACTTCGAAACCAAAAGCACATTAAAAAAGTTTTTTCATAACTATATGTGTCTTAGGGGGGAAGAAGAGAAGTAAGAAAGGAATTGATTTAAAATGAAAAAAATAGGAAATATCATTTGGGGAATTGTCTTAATCGTTATAGGAACTATAATTGCATTAAATGCTTTAGAAATAACAGACATAAACATATTTTTTAAAGGTTGGTGGACTTTATTTATTATCATACCTAGTTTAATAGGATTAATAAAAAATTCTGATAAAGTGTGGAGTTTAATATTTTTAATAATAGGAATTATTTTATTATTAGCGGCACAAGGCATTTTATCTTATACAATAATATATAAATTAGTATTTCCTTTAATATTAGTAATAATTGGTATAAATTTAATATATAAAGAAGTTTTTACTAAAAAAATAAATGAAAATATAAAAAAAATAAATGCTGAAAAAAAAACGGATAACGAATATTGTACAACATTTGGAAGTCAAAATATAAATCTAGGAGATCAAGAATTTTATGGAGCAAGTATTGATGCAATATTTGGAAGTATTGATCTAGATATTAGAAATTCGACCATAAGTGGAGATTGTGTGATAAGTGCTAGTGCAATTTTTGGAGAAGTAGATATTTTTATACCACAAAATGTAAATATAAAAATAAAAGCTACTCCAATTTTTGGAGGTACTAGCAATAAAACAAATATACAATATAAAGATAATTTACCAACAATTTATATAAATTCTTTTTGTTTATTTGGAGGTGTTAAAATAAAATGACAACATTTCAAAAAATAATAAAATACTGTTCCATTGCATTTGGAGCGTATCTTGCTTTTATAATAATAAACATATTAGTTGCAATTGTTATTGGTATATTAGCCATAGAGACAGGTTTAGAATCTGCTAGGGAATATAATAAAGAATTTAAAGATATGATTCCAGCAGACAGTTATGAAAGAAATGAAAATTCAATATTTGAAGAGTTTGATATATAAAAAATTTCTGTAAAAAGAAATTTTATAAATTATAATAATTAAAAAAATAAGAACCAGTATATATGATTTTATTGATTTATTTTCAAGGACTTTAAATTATAGCCATAGAACAAATTAGAAAGCCTTATAGTTTATGCAAATTTTAACATTTTGCTTTGTTTTTTTGTTAATTTGTTCGATCGCTAATTTTATGCGAGTAAGCCTTTGTGCATAGTGTTTTAGCTTTTAGAAAAGTTAGCATGACTTTCTTGTGAAAACAAGATATTTAATATTTATTTTCACTTTGAGCAAAGCAATTTAAAATTTCATATTATTTCTAATATATAAATATAATCAAGAGAGTATCTAATAATTAATTTTAGAAAGTTACTAGTTAATGATTTTAAAGATAAATAACAAAAGTATTGATATATTAATATTATTTGGCAAAACATAGCTGGGGTATAACAATCTGGGTCTTGCCTGCAAAATATTAATATATCAATACTTTTGAGTGATAAGAAGTGAAAAACCATTAACTAGTAACTTTAGAAATTTAAATTACCCTTTTTATTATGTAGGAAAAATCGAAGATTTTTGCTATACAACAATGGGTTTAGGTTAAGTTTCTTTAGGATGTGTATATTTGCGAAGCAAAATACTACAAAAGGCGAAGCCACTTTTCTTATATAAAAAATAGAGTTATAAAAAAGCACAATATAAGAAAATAATGTGCTTTATATATTATTAAATTGGAAAATTATTTTTCAAAAAACTAATTATGAAACACTCTCTATTTTCTTTTTAAATCTGAATATACACTTTTTTCTAATGAAATTGGAAAAATCTATACAATTACCTATACAAAATCCAGTTTTGTCAAGTAATAAAGCATGATTTTTATCAATGTATATATAAAAAAAGTTAGAGGTTTCAAAAACTTTATCAATATTTTTATATTTTAAAAAACTGTATCCATTATTATCACAAATTTTTACATATTTTTTATAAAACTCAAAAGTAAAAATTTTTTCATTTACAATTTTATCACTCTCAAAATTTTCTTTAACTTCTTCAATAGGAGCAAAAAATCTCCATAGAATAAAAATAGTAATCCCTATACAAAAAAAGATAGCAACAGCAAAATTATTAGCCTTTATCTGAATTATTATAGAAAATAGTATAAAAAAAACAATAAAAGCTGTATGTAAAGTATATGGAAGACTATAATTTTTATCATGAAAAATTAAGAATTTAGTATATAAATCTTCTGAATATCTTGTTTTATTCTTAAATAGAATCTCCATTAATTAATTCCCACCTAATGCATATTATTATCCACAGATATTTGAAATAAATGTATGAAATGTTGATATGACTTTTAAAATATAATATTTCCTTGCAGTAGTTAGTTTAAGTTATTAAGCAACTTGATTTAATTGGTATGACATAATTAGAAATATTTTTATTTTATTTTCAAAAGCTGTGAAAGTAACGCTATATTACATTTTATAATGTATATAGTTTTATATAATTAAAGTATAACATATTTCAGATAATATCTGCAATATTAAAGATTTTTAAGTTTAGTTTTTTTATGAAATGTCAATTTTATTAATTATATTTGAAAATAGGTGAAATTAAAAAACGAATAAAAAAACATAAAGCGAATATAATCTATAAAAATAAAATAAAAAAAGAGATAAATAAAAAGAGGTGTATCGACTTGTTAAAAATTAAAGAATTGTCATATCCAATAAATTCACTAGAACCTTACTATTCTAGAGAAACATTAGATCTACATTATAATATTTTATATAAAGGATATATAGATAATACAAATAAAACGCAAGAAAAGCTTGAAAATTCAAGAAGAGAAAACAATTTTACAAATATAAAATGTTTAGAAAAAGACTTAAGTTTTTATGGCTCAGGTGTTATATTACATGAATTATTTTTTGAAAATTTAACACCACCAATACCAACAAGTCCAGATAATGAATTATTAGAAGAAATAATAAAAGATTTTGGTAGTTATGAAACATTTAAAAGTCAATTTACATCAGCTTCTATAGAAGTAGAAGCATCAGGTTGGTGCTTACTTGTTTATGTACCTAATTTTAAAAAATTAGAAATACTTCAATGTGAAAAACATCAAGACTTAACTCTTTGGGGCTGTATACCTTTGTTAGTTATAGATATGTGGGAACATTCTTATTATCTACAATATAAAACAAAAAGGCCAAAATATATCAATGCAATGTGGAATATTATTAATTGGAATATTGTAAATAAAAGATTTAGAGAAGCAAAAAATTATAAATAAGTTTCTTTTCTGCACATACTAGTATGATTTTTTCTCCAATTCGCTTTATGTGGTAAATGCACTTCATTTGGTCGCATGCGCAGTCTGCGCTTTTGCAATATATAGTTTTGAATAATATAATTAAGCAAAAACAGTACCAGTTGATATATAAATTTAAAAAAATAGTTGTAAAAAATTTAAATATTGTTATAATATAAAAAGAAAAAAGTTACAATTATAGCCATTATAAATAAAACAAATGAGATGGCTATTTAGTAAAAAATTAATAAGAGGAGGAACAATATGTTAAAAAAAGTAGCAATTTTAGCAAATGGAGGAGATGTATCAGGATTCAATGCTGTAATACGTGCAATAGTAAAAACAGCAGAAAATAATGATATAGAATGTTATGGATTTATAGACGGATATAATGGACTATTAAAGAATGAATTTGTAAGACTAAGTACATCAAATGCTTCTTCAGCATCTGGAATATTACCTAAAGGAGGTTCAATAATTGGTTCTTCAACAAATTCTAATGTATTCCATTATAAAGTAAAAAAAGATAATGGAGAAGTAGAATATAAAGATTTATCTGATGTATGTGTAGAAAATATAAAAAAAGATCAATTTGATTGTATATTTACATTAGGAGGAGATGGAACTCAAAAATCTGCAAGAGACTTTTCAACAAAAGGAATAAATGTAATAGGTGTACCAAAAACAATTGATAATGATGTTGCATGTACAGATATAACTTTTGGATATAATACAGCAGTATCTGTTGCAGCAGAAGCTTTGGATAGATTACACACAACAGGAGAAACACATCATAGGATAATGGTATTAGAAGTAATGGGAAGATATGCTGGTTGGATAGCATTAGAGTCAGCAATAGCAGGAGGAGCAGATATTGCATTAATTCCAGAAATACCATATGATTTAAAATATGTTGTAGATAAAATAAATCATAGAAGAAAATTAGGTAAAAATTTTAGTGTCATTGTAGTTTCAGAAGGAGCAAAACCAATAAATGGAGATATAGTAGTTGCTGGTACAAGAAATAATGGAGAAGGTGTAGATAATATAAAACTTGGTGGAATAGGACAAGTTGTTGCAAAACAATTAGAAGAACTAACCGGTTTAGAGGCTAGAAATACAACTTTAGGATATATGCAAAGAGGGGGAACTCCAACAGCATTTGATAGAGTATTGTCAACTAAATATGGTGCAAAAGCAATGTCGCTTGCATTAGAAGGAAAATTTGGAGTACTAACAGTTATTAAAGACGGAAGACTAGATAGTGTTTCTTTAGAAGATGTAGTTGGAGCAAATAAAGAAATTGGAGCAGTATCTGGTAATACTGAAGAAAGTAATATTAGAAAAGTAAATATGGATCATGATTTAGTAAAAACAGCAAGAAGTATAGGTATTTGTTTAGGAGACGATTGGAGAATTAATAAATAAAATGGTTTATAGGTAGCCTAATAAAAACCTAAATAAAAGTATATAAGGAGAAAGTTAACCAATTTAGTTATAATTTACAATTTTTTGAAATTAATATTCCATTAAAGGATAAAAATCAGTGAAAAGTAGCTAAAATTAAGTTAGCAAATGAAAGAATGAAAAATAAAAAAATATTAATTATAGTAGTAGTTTTAATATTAATATGCCTATTATCAGGATTAGGATATTACTTTATTAAAAAAAGACAAGAGCCAATAAAACAATCAGAAAAAAAGGCTCAAATAACTCAAATATATGAAAATTTAGTATCTAATCCAATTTATAAATTTTCATTAACATTAGATGATAAAAATAATATGATAGTATCTATAAAAAATGACAAGGCAAATATCGATATGCTAACAGAGGGAGAACACTTAACAAAAATTGTGAAAGATAATAATACTTATTTATTAGTACATCCAAGAGAAAAATATTATATTTATCAAAATAATGAATTGGAACTCGCAAAAATAACAAGTTCATTAGAAAAGATAAAAGAAAAAGATTATAAAAAAGGAAAAGAAGAAATTAATGACACTAAATATACTTATGAAGAATTTGAAAATTACAATAGTATGATGTTAAAATATGCAGAAGATATAACAGAAGAAAATTCAAAAACAAGATTTTACTTTAATAAAGAAAACAAACTTGAATATATAAAGACAATATGGAATGATAAAGAAGAATTATTAAAAGTAGATTTAACATATGAAGTAGAAGATACTTTATTTGATATACCAGAAAATTTTAAACAAGGATAGCTACAGGATAAATCCCATGTCTATGTTGAGGTGCTCCAAATGTACACATAGTTATGAAAGCTTTTTCTTTCAAATTAAAGTTTTTGCTTAATTATATAGTTTAACTTCATCTATTTATTAAAATCATTAACTGGTAACCAATGATAAAATTCAAAATGCAAATTACTTGATTTTTATATAAAAATATGTAATAATAATTATCAAATAAGAAAAGACAAAGAAAAAGAGGAGTATGTTTATACTCATGGCAGAGAGAAGAAGTCATAGGCTGAAAGCTTCTTTCATGAAAGGTAAGCAGAATGTAGCTTTGGAGTTGGTTTTTTGAAATATAAGTAGAAAAACACGTTTAAGCAGCGTTAAAAGCTAATGAGATATTATTTTAGAAAAAATAATAAATAAGGTGGTACCGTGAGTAAAACTCGCCCTTAATTAAGATAAGGGCGGTTTTTTGTTGTATAAGAATAAATTTATTAATTATTGACATTTTAATTTATTAAAGTATAAATGATGTAAATAATGGAAAAGGAGGAGTGCAAAAAAATTTTGTAAAAATAATTTAAATAAAAAAAGAGAGGTGTATATATAATGTTAGATAAAAAATATAATGCAACAGAAAAAGAAAGAAAATGGTTAGATTATTGGAAGGAAAACAAAATATATGAATTTAATCCAAATCAAAATAAAGAAGTATATTCCATAGATACTCCGCCACCAACGGTAAATGGAAAAATTCATATAGGACATATTTTTTCATATACTCAAACAGAAATGCTAGCAAGATATAAAAGACTAAGAGGATATAATATATTTTACCCTTTTGGATTTGATGATAATGGTCTTCCAAGTGAAAGATTTGTTGAAAAGGAGCAAGGAAAAAGGGCACATGAAATAGGAAGAGAAGAGTTTTCAAAATTATGTTATGAAACAACAGATAAATACGAAAAAGAATTTCAAGAACTATTTAGTAGAATGGGAGTAAGTACTGATTGGAATATTCATTATAAAACAGTTAGTCCTTCAACTACAAAAATAAGTCAAAAATCATTTTTAGATTTGTTAAAAAAAGGACATTGCTATCATAAAGAAAGTCCAGCACTATGGTGTAATGAATGTAGGACATCAATAGCACAAGCAGAGCTAGAAACAAAAACAATAAAAACAACCTTCAATTATATTAATTTTACAACAGTGGAAGATAATGAAAAATTTACAATAGCAACAACAAGACCTGAATTATTGCCTGCAATAGTTAGTGTATTTGTTAATCCAGAAGATGAAAGAAATAAACACTTAATAGGAAAAACAGCTCATATTCCAGTAATAAATGTAGAAGTTCCTATAATGGCAGATGAAAAAGTTGCTTTAGATAAAGGAACAGGACTTGTAATGTGTTGTACATTTGGAGATCAAACAGATATTGAATGGTGGAAAAAATATAATTTACCTTTAAAATATATTTTTACAGCAGATGGAAAAATAGATGAAAAAGTACCTAACTATGGAGGATTAAAAATAAAAGAAGCCAGAAAAAAAATCATAGAAGATTTGCAAGACGGTGGATATGTTGTAAAAATAGAAGAATTAGAACACGAAGTACAAACACACGAAAGATGTGGCAAAGAAGTTGAATACACAGTAATTAAACAATGGTTTATTGATATAATGAACCACAAAGAAGATTTTATAAAAATAGGAAATGAAATAAACTGGCATCCAGCATATATGCATACTAGATATGACGAATGGGTAAATAATATAGCTTGGGATTGGTGTATATCAAGACAAAGATACTTTGGAGTTCCATTCCCTGTATGGTATTGTAAACAATGTGGAGAACCAGTATTTGCAAAAGAAGAAGACTTACCAATAAATCCATTAGTAAAATCTCCTAAAGCTGACAAATGTGCAAAATGTGGCTGTAAAGAATTTATACCAGATACAGATGTAATGGATACATGGGCAACATCTTCAGTAACTCCACTAATTAATATGAGATATGGAGAAAAAGAAAATTATGAAGATATTTTAAAACCAATGAGTTTAAGAACAAATGCAAGTGAAATAATAAGAACATGGGATTTCTATACAATAGTAAAAAGTTTTTATCATTTTGGACAAAGACCTTGGAACAATGTTATGATTTCTGGATTTGCAATGGCAGGAAAAGGAGAGAAAATCAGTAAGAGTAAAGGAAACAGTAAGCATGAGCCAATAGATTTAATAAATCAATATTCAGCAGATGTATTAAGATATTGGGCAGGAACAGGAAGATTAGGAACAGATATAACATTTAGTGAGGAAACTTTATTACGTGGTAAAAAATTAATAAATAAAATATGGAATGTATCTAAATTTATTGAAATGCATTTATCTGATTATGAAGATAAAGAATTTAATGACTTTGAATATATAGATAAATGGATTATTGGACGTTTTCAAGAAATGGAAAAATCATTCTTAATATATTTAGATGATTATGAAGTTGGATTAGCACTAAATATATTAGAAAAATTTTTCTGGGAGTTTTGTGATAACTATATTGAAATAGTGAAACATAGATTATATAGACCAGAAGAATTTGGAGAGATACCAAGATATAGCGGACAAAAAACAGTATATATTTTATTATATAAGCTATTACAATATTTCAGTATATTCTTCCCATTTATAACAGAAGAAATATTCCAAGAATTATATCATAATAATAATTCTATTCATACAACACAAATAGAACCTTTGAAATACATCTTTAATGAAGAAATAAAAAATGGAGATAAAATTATAGATATTATAAGCCAATCAAGAGGTGCAAAAACAAATAATAATGTATCTTTAAAAACACCTATAAAAAATTTATCTATAGGAGTAAATGAAGAATTGAAATATGCTATTGATAAGTCAATAAAGGATTTTAAAGCAACTTTATTTATTGAAAATTTAGATATAAAAGTTATAAATAAAGGAGATTATGAGGTATATAATATTGAATTAGAATTAGAAGAAAATAGTAATAGTTAAAGTGATTAGAAAATATTGATTGTATAGAATAAAAAATAAAAAGCTCTAGAATATACTAAACTAGGCTTTTTGTTTTTTGGCAGGGGTAGAAGGATTCGAACCCTCACAGGCGGTTTTGGAGACCGATGTGCTACCATTAACACTATACCCCTATAAATATTCAATACGAATATAATATTAGCATAAATAAAAAATTTTTGCAAGTTTTTTTACGAAATATATTGACTTTTTTTCTAAAGCAGAATAAAATACTTACAATTAAATATATTACAGTGAAGAAGAAAAAATGCAAAAAAATCTATCCAAAGAGAATTGACGGTAGCTGAAAAGTCAATGTTAGAAATTGCGTGGGGAGCTTTGGAGTAATAATAAAAATGAGAGTCTGAAATATATAATATTTCAGGAATTAGGGTGGAATCGCGGAGAAACTTTCGTCCCTAGCAGTAAAAAGCTAGAGCGAAAGTTTTTTTCTCTTTTTAAAGCTCTAGCAAAAAATATAAGGAGGGAAATGTATGTTAAAATCAATGGACACAATAGTATCTTTATGTAAAAATAGAGGATACATTTATGCAGGTTCAGAAATATATGGAGGACTTGCAAACACATGGGATTATGGGCCACTTGGAGTAGAGCTAAAAAATAATATAAAAGAAGCTTGGAGGAAAAAATTTATCCAAGAAAGTAAATATAATGTAGGTTTAGATGCAGCAATTTTAATGAATCCAGAAACATGGGTAGCTTCAGGTCATGTTGGAGGATTTTCTGATCCTTTAATTGATTGTAAAGAATGCAAAACAAGACATAGGGCAGATAAGCTAATAGAAGAATGGGCTCATGAACAAGGAAAAGATATGATTGCAGACGGTATGTCAGATAAAGAATTAATAAGCTTTATAAAAGATAACAAAATAGCATGTCCAAAATGTGGAAAAAATAATTTTACAGATATAAGAAAATTTAACTTAATGTTTAAAACATTTCAAGGAGTTACAGAAGACTCAACATCAGAAATATATTTAAGACCAGAAACAGCACAAGGAATTTTTGTTAACTTTAAAAATGTTATGAGAACAACAAGAAAAAAATTACCTATGGGAATAGCACAAATAGGTAAAGCTTTTAGAAACGAAATAACACCAGGAAACTTTACTTTTAGAACAAGAGAATTTGAGCAAATGGAATTAGAATTTTTCTGTAAACCAGGAGAAGATTTAAAATGGTTTGAATATTGGAGAAGTTTTTGTAAGAACTTTTTATTATCATTAGGAATAAAAGAAGAAAATATACGTCTAAGAGATCATAGTAAAGAGGAATTAGTATTTTATAGTAAAGCTACTACAGATATTGAATATGCATTCCCTTTTGGTTGGGGAGAATTATGGGGAATTGCAGATAGAACAGATTATGATTTAACACAACACATAAATCATTCAAAACAAGATTTGTCATATTTAGATGTTGAAACTAATGAAAAATATGTACCATACTGTATTGAACCTTCACTTGGTTGTGATAGAGCAGCACTTGCATTTTTATGTAATGCATATGAAGAGGAAGAAATTGCACCAGGAGATGTAAGAACAGTAATGCATTTACATCCTGCAATAGCACCATATAAAGTTGCTGTATTACCACTTTCAAAAAAATTATCTGAAAAAGCAAGTGAAGTATATGAAAATTTATCAAAAAAGTTCATGTGTGATTATGATGAAGCAGGAAGTATAGGAAAAAGATATAGAAGGCAAGATGAAATAGGTACACCATATTGTGTAACAATTGATTTTGATACCTTAGAAGATGATACTGTTACAATAAGAGATAGAGACTCAATGGAACAAATTAGAGTAAAAATTGATGAGATAGAAGAAAAAATTAGAAGTAAAATAGAATTTTAAAAAAGAGTAACACATAGTAGTAAAAATTTAGAAAAAGGTAGTGAAAAATAATAATATTCTAAAAAGTTGATATAAATATTTATATATCAACTTTTAAAAATAAATAATAATAATTTTAAGTTGACAGCATTGATAGATTAGTGAGTATTATAAGTCTGTAAGTTAAAAATTTTCATATAAATCTTCTATATTTACATCTTTTTCTTCAAAAGTATCAACAAAACCAACCTTTGCAACACTATTATTAATACCCTGTATCCAAACAGCTCTATTTTGATAAAAAACTTCTGTTTTTTTATCATTATTTAAAATACTATTAATTCTATCTAAATTCATAAAAAATTCCAGTCCTTTCTTACCTTACTTAAAAGTTATTATAAGTATTTGCTTTCTTTTTTTGTATGGGAAACACTATGAAACTTTTTAGTTTCGCAACTCAAAGTGAAAATAAACATTATTAATATAAGTATATCCTAATTAATTGAAAAATATGCAAAAATATGGTAAAATAAAAAATAGTATCAAGAGATTAGGAGGCGGTAAAAAATGAAACTATTGGAAACAATATCAATAAAAATATCTAATATAATCGGAATATCAAGTGAAAATGTAAAACTAGTATTATTAACATTAATAGTTATGCTAGGAATTATAATAATCAAAATATTCATAAAAAAAATGTACTCAAAAGTAAATGTATCAGATAGAGAAAAATATTTTTACAACAGAAAAATGCAAATAACCTTAAATATATTAACATTAATATGTATTATAATTATATGGGGACATAAGTTACAAGGATTAGTAACAATAATAAGTTTTATATCAGCTGGTATGACAATTGCATTAAGAGAAATCATATTTAACTTTTTTGCAGGAATTTATATAAAATTTTCAAAGCCTTTTGAACTTGAAGATAGAATAGAGATTGACAACTTAAAAGGAGATGTAATAAATATACACGCACTAGGTTTTGAAATATTAGAAATAGGAGAGAGAGTAAATGGAGAACAAAGTTCAGGAAGAATAGTACATATTCCAAATTCAATGATTTTTACTAAGCCATTAGAAAATTATGTAAAAGCTTTTAAATATATATGGAATGAGATGACAATAAAAGTAGATTTAGATAGTGATATCGAAAGTACTAAACAGATATTATATGAAATTGTAAATACAAATGAAATACTAAAAGAAATTCCAAAGAAAATGGAAGATGCAGTAGATGAAGCTATTTTAGAATATAGGATTTATTTTAACAATTTAGAGCCAATAATATATACTAAAATAGTAGATAGTCATATAGAACTATATTTAAGATATTTGGTACATCCTAAAAAAGCCAGAACTGTTGAAGACGAAATATATGAACAAATATTACAAAAATATAAAACTGGAGAAATAAAGTTATATAAAGACAGTTAGATTAATAATTATAATAATATTGAGATAAATTAAACTTAAGTCAGTATAACTTTCCTATTGTAGAACCTAAATAAAAACCACGATATTTCACGTGGTTTTTATTTAGTGTATAAATGATAATATACAAATTTTCAATTTGATTTCGTTAATGTTCAACTTTCTTATTTAGTTCTTTTATTAAATACTACAACTCTTATAAAACAAAATGCTAAGATTAATCCTGAAACTATAAAAAATGCATAGAACAGTGGAGAACCAGTTGCTGGAAGTGGAGTTGGAGCTATATCAGGTTCAACTAATTTTAATTTTGGAGATATATCAGAAGTTTTGTCTTGTGGTTTTTCATCTATATCTGTATAAGTAATATCAACTTTTTCATTAGTATTTAATATTTTATCTACAATAGAACTACTATATTCTTTCTTTAAACTCAATTTATATTGAACTGTTGCTGTTTGTCCAGAAGCAAGTTCAGGGATTGTCCAAGTAATACTATTATTTGTTTTATTTACTTCTGCAGAAATCTCTCCAATATTTGCTTTACTTACATAAGCAAATTCAAAATTATCTATAATTTCTTTTGGAAAATAATCTACAATTTTAATATTTTTTAAAGTTCTTGCAATTGGTAGAAGATCTTTATAAATATCATCTGTAATAGTTTTTTCAATTTCACTATCATTTATATAATAAAATTTTCCAACTGTTGGAGAATCTTCTGTTCCAAAAATAGAATTAATAACTTCACCAAAAGTTTTTCCTGTGTTACCAGCTGATGCTTCTTCATCTGCAATTCCTGTTAACATTGTAATAACATTAATTCCAGATTTAGAAATAGATTGTAATTTAGTTTTTGTTTTATTAACAACATCATCTGAATAATAAACATTATCATAATCTATTGCAACATTTGGAACACCGTCTGATAATATAATCATATATTTATTGTTATCTTCTTTAGAAAAATACTGATTAGCAAGTGTAATACCAGACTCTAAATTAGTTCTAGGACCTTGTGGTGTTATATTATTGATTGCAGTTTTTAAAGCTGAAACATCATTTGTAAGTTCAGAAACTAATTTTGCATCATTTATAGTACCTTCCTTTACAAACCCAGTAGTTTCATCAGTTTCAGTAGAAGTTGAGAAACTAACAACACCAACTTTTAAATTTTCATTATCTTTTAACATGTTTTCAACTAACTTTTGAGCTGAAGAATATACTAAATCTTTTCTTATAGCACCTGTTGAAGTAGTTTCTTTCATACTGTCTGAATCATCTAAAACAATCATTACTTCGCCAGTTGGTTGCAGAGCTGCTTCTTCATTATTTACTTTTAATTGTAAAGTAACTTCTTTATTAGCTAAATCTTTAGAATATAATTTTTTTTCAAATTTTGAATTAGGTCCTAATTCAATAGTACAAACAGGTTCTTCTACAACAGTCATTGTAACATCTTCATATGAAGCAAAAGAAACGTTTGCAACTAATAAAATAAGTAATAAAATAGAAATTAAAATCTTATTTTTCATTTTTTTCATTAAAATGCACTCCTTTGTATATTTTTTGTTTCTAATATTCTATTACAAGTTACAAAAAAACACAACATTTTTTACGAAAAAACAAAAAATGTAATAATTTTGTAATATTTAGATAGAAAATAGTGGAAAAATATGATAGAATATATTTTAGTTTTATTCTATTATTTGAAGAAAATGGATATTTTATACATATTATATAAATACAGATGTAAATAGTAACTATAATTTACATCAATAAAATAATATAAATAGAAAAATAAAGCATATTAAATAAAATTAATATAATGGTTAATATATATAAATTAGGGGTGATAAACTTGTTAGAAAAAATAAATTCAGCAAAAGATGTAAAAATATTAACAATAAAAGAAAAGAAGACACTTGCAGACGAAATAAGAAAATACATAATAAAAATTGTATCAGAAAATGGAGGACACCTTGCTTCTAACCTAGGAGTAGTAGAATTAACAATAGCTCTACATAGTATATTTAATGTTCCAGAAGATAAAATTATATGGGACGTAGGTCATCAAAGTTATGTACATAAAATAATAACAGGTAGAAGAGAAGAATTAAAAAATATTAGAAAATTGAATGGAATAGCAGGGTTTCCAAAAACAAAAGAAGCGCAAGAGGATTGTTTTAATACAGGGCATAGTAGTACATCTATTTCAGTAGCATTAGGAATGGCTAGAGCAAGAGATATTAAAGAAGAAAAAAACAGTGTAATTGCAGTAATAGGAGACGGGGCTCTAACAGGTGGAATGGCTTTAGAAGCTTTAAATGATGCAGGATATAGTAAAACAGATGTTATAGTAATTTTAAATGATAATGAAATGAGTATTTCCAAAAATATTGGAGGATTGAATTTATTTTTAAGTAAGTTAAGAACAAAAAAATTATATACAAAATCAAATATATCAGGTAAAAAATTAGTTGGCAAAATACCACTTGTAGGAAATTTAATAGTAAAAATGGTGCAAAAAACTAAAAGAAGTATCAAACAACTTATAATTCCAAAAATGTTTTTTGAAGATATAGGGTTTAGGTATTTAGGACCTGTAGACGGACATGATATAGAAAAGTTAGAGTCTTTATTAAAAATAAGTAAACAATTGGACGGCCCAGTACTTATACATGTTCTAACTAAAAAAGGAAAAGGATATAAAATAGCAGAAGAAAATCCAGATAAATTCCATGCAATTTCTCCATTCAATATAGAAACAGGAGAACCAAAAAAAGAAAAAAGCACTGATTATTCTAAAGTATTTGGAAATAAATTAATACAATTAGCACAAAAAAATAAAAAAATTGTAGCAATTACTGCTTCAATGAAAGACGGAACAGGACTTAGCGAATTTCAAAAAAAATTTCCAAAAAGATTTTTCGATATAGGAATTGCAGAACAGCATGCAATAACAATGGCAGCAGGTATGGCAAAAGAAGGAATTATACCTTTTGTTCCATTATATTCTTCGTTTTATCAAAGAGCATACGATCAAGTTATTCATGACATAGCTATTCGGAGAAATACCTGTAATAATGTGTGTAGATAGAGCAGGTGTAGTTGGAGCAGACGGAGAAACTCATCAAGGAACTTTAGATTTAGCATTTTTTAGATTAGTACCAAATTTAAATATTATAGCACCTAAAGATTTTAAGGAACTAGAAGATATGTTAGAATTTTGTGTAAAATTAAAGAAACCAGTTGTTATAAGATATCCAAGAGGAGGAGAAGATACATATAAATTCAAAAAACATGAAAAAATAATATTAGGAAAATCAGAAGTATTAAAAGAAGGTAAAGATATAACAATAATTGCAATAGGAAAAACTGTTGCACGAGCAATGAAAGTTGCACAAAAACTAGAGAAAAAACAAATAAATGCAGAAGTTATAAATGCAAGATTTTTAAAACCTTTAGATGTAGGAACAATTAAAGAATCAATTCAAAAAACTAAAAATGTTATAACAATTGAGGACGGAACTATTATTGGTGGACTTGCAACAGCAATTAAAGAATTGATTATAGATGAAAAAATAGAAAATGTAAAAATAAATACTTTTGCATATCCAGATGAATTTATAAGACATGCAACAGTAGATGAGTTAGAAAAAATTTATGGAGTAGATGTAGATACTATTGTATTAAATGTAGTAAGACAAAAGGACAAAGAATTTTAATAATGACGCTTTTGTTCTGTTATAGGAAAAATCGAAGATTTTCCTATAACAGCAATTAATGCACACAATTTTACTTGCGTAAAATTGGCGCGCGAACAAAGACGCGACATATAACTAAGCTAAAAAGTTAAAGAATTAAATCATGTCGCTTTTGTTC
>CALXAU010000033.1 GCA_944386355.1 uncultured Clostridia bacterium | reverse complement strand
TGGAATTTTCTGATGAAGAAATTAGTTTACAAGAACAGTATAGGCAAACTGGAATGTATTTATATGAAATAAAAAAGATTAAATAAATAGTTGGAATAATTTATAAGAAAAATTGTATATAACTATTTATGACTTTAAATAAGCTAGGAAGGAATGAATTTTATTATGAGAAAAAAAATTATATATTTGTTAATTTGTTTTATTTTATTAATACCATGTGCTGTTTTTGCTACAGAAACAGAGAAAAATGTAGAATTAGAGAAAAAATTAGAATTAACTACAAATTATGAATACAATAAAAATTCTAATACTGTAACAGTTAAAATTACATCTAAAACACCTTTTGAACCAACTAAAATAAATTGGGAATTAAGTAAAGACAAAAAAACATATACTTACCAATTTAAAGAAAATACAACATATAAAACAACATTTGAAGACATAAATGGAACTACATCAAATGTAGAAATAAAAGTAACACAAATAGATGAGAAAGGACCAATTTTAAAAATATCTTATGAATATAAAAAAGAAACTAAAAGTGTAGTTGCAAAAGTAATGTCAGATGAAATTTTAGGAGCAACAAAAATAAATTGGAAATTAAGCCAAGACAAAAAGACATATACATACGAATTTAAGGAAAATACAACATATACAACAACATTTGAAGATATATATGGGAATTCTAGTAAAATAGAAATAAAAGTAACACAAATAAAAGGTCCAGAATTAAAAATTAATTATGAGTACAAAAAACAAACAAATAGTGTTATTGCAAAAGTAGTATCAGATGAACAAA
Organism: uncultured Clostridia bacterium; assembly: GCA_944386355.1. GTDB lineage: Bacteria > Bacillota > Clostridia > TANB77 > CAG-508 > CAG-269. Next base: position 15,636 of record CALXAU010000033.1, on the reverse strand, counting down.
TGGGAGCAACTAAAGTAAATTGGAATTTAAGTCAAGATAAAAAGACATATACATATGAATTTAAAGAAAATACAAAATATACCACATCATTTGAAGATAGATTTGGAAATTCAAGTAAAATAGAAATAAATATAACTCAAATAGATGAAAAAGGACCAAGTTTAAAAATATCTTATGAATACAAAAAAGAAACTAAAAGTGTAGTTGCAAAAGTAGTATCAGATGAGCAAATGGGAGCAACTAAAGTAAATTGGAAATTAAGCCAAGATAAAAAGACATACACATATGAATTTAAAGAAAATACAAAATATACAACAACTTTTGAAGATATATATGGGAACTCTACAAAAATTGAAATTAATATAAATCAGATAGATGTTATAGCTCCAAAAATAACATCAGAATATATTTTAAATGAAGATAATACTGTAACTGTTAAGTTAGTATCAAATGAACCTTTAGCAACAACTAAAGTAAATTGGACTTTAAGCGAAGATAAAAAAACATATACATATACATTTAAAGAAAATACAGATTATGCAACAACTTTTGAAGACTTAGCAGGAAATGAAACAGTTGTAAAAATAAAAATAAAGCTAAAACAATATGAGTATAAAGGTACACCTAATATAAAAGTTTCATATATGTATACGGCAAAAGAAACTGTAACAACAAGGATTACATCAGATGTTAAATTTAAAGATACAAAGATAAATTGGGTATTAAGTAAAGACGGTTATAGCTATACATATGTATTTAAAGAAAATAGTATTTATAAAACTGAGTTTCAAGATATAAATAATAATAAAATTAAAGTTGATATTCTAGTGAATTTCTTTGAAACAAAATCAAGATATAATGGGATAGATGTTTCTGCATATCAAAAACATATAGATTGGGCTAAAGTAAAAAATGATGGAATAGATTTTGCAATAATCAGAGCAGGATTTAGAGGATATGGTTCAAGTGGTAGTATGAATTTAGATTTATATTTTGAACAAAATTTAAAAAATGCTGCATTAAATGGAATTGATATAGGTATATATTTTTATTCTCAAGCAATTACAGTGCAGGAAGCTATAGAAGAAGCGGATTTTGTATTAAATTTATTAAAAAAATATAATATAGAAATAAAATATCCTATTGCAATAGACACAGAAAAAACACCAGATGGAACAGGAAGAGCAGATTGGATCTCTAAAACTTTAAGAACAGATATATGCAAAGCTTTTTGTGATAGAATAGAAAAAGCAGGTTATAAATCTATGATTTATTCTAATAAAAATTGGCTTTTAGAAAATTTAGAATTAGATAGATTAAATGATTATGATATTTGGGTAGCACAATATGCAGATGAAACAGATTACCCTTATGCATATACAATTTGGCAATATACTAGTTCAGGTACAGTTAATGGAATAGAAGGAAGAGTAGATATGAACTACTGCTATAAAAAATATTAAGATATCAACAGTCTAACTTAAAAATATTATTAATTGTAATTAAAATTAAATATAAAGGAAAAATAAAATGAAAATAGAAAAGAGAAACATTTCAATAATTATATTATTTTTGTTTATAGCATTATCAATATATTTAATAAGTGCTGGGAGTATGTTAGCTCCTGATGAATATAATTATAGTCATATAGCTTGGACAGATCATAAATTATCAAGCTTTAGTGATATTGTAACTTCGCAAATTAGTATGTATGAGAAATGGACTGGAAGAATACCAGTTCATTCAATTATACAAGTAATACTGTATCTAGGAATTTGGATATATAACTTAATTAACCCTATAATTTTTATTATATTTATATTGCTAATTATAAATATGATATTTAAAAAAATATCTTATTTTAAGACAATAACAGCTTTATTTCTAATTTGCTTCTTTACCAAAGGTTTAGGAGAAAAATATATATGGTTATCAGCAAGTATAAATTATTTATGGACTACAGCTGCTAGCCTTTCTATAATGTATTTATATTATAAAATATTTGAAAAAGACGAAAAATTAGAAAGTTATCAAAAACCTTTATTATTGGTATTATCGTTTTTTGTGGGCTGGTCCCAAGAAAATGTTGCATTTGTATTAGGAAGCTATATAATTGTAATAGGATTAAGTAATATTAAGAAATTTATAAAGTATAGTATAAAAGAGAAAATTTTGATAATTTCAAGTATAATTTTGTTTGGTATAGGTGCTTTATTATTAATTTTTGCTCCTGGAAACTTTGCTAGAATGGATGTTAGTCAAACAAAATTGCAATTAGATAATATTATTGAAAGAGTTATGGAGATAAAATATTTAATTGTCATTTATATAATAACTTTAATAAGTATAATATTTATTAAAAAAGACGATAAAACAAAAATATATAAAAATCAAATATTATTTCTTTTATCTATAATTATAGGAATAATGCCAATGACAATTATTTCAGAATTTCCAATGAGGTCAATGTTACCATATGAAGTAATGATAATAATTTTAATTATTGCAAATGTACAATGGATAATAAATAATTATAATTTAAAAAAATTAGTTAATGCTATAAGCATAGTAATATCAATACCAGTAATCTATATGCTTGTAAGAAATATATCATATAGTGAAAAATATATGAGACCATATAAAGAAAAAATAGAACAAGAAATAAATTTAGCATATATAACAAATCAAACAGATGTAGTATTATCAAAATTTGAAGATTCTGGTTATTTGCAATCAAGAATAGCAAAATTTTTAATAGATTCTTCTCCACAAACTTTTAGTACAAATTTAATTAATACTTATATGGCAACATATTATGGATTTGATAGTATTCAAGCAATAAAAGATAATGAATATTTAATAAATATAAAATTAAAAGAAGAAGTAAAAAATACAACGTATAATTTGATTGATAATAATAATAATATAGTAGCTACAAGCTTAATTGATAATACATTAGTAAATACAAATAAAATACAATTTATAATTTCAAAAGAAGATTTAAATAATATAAAAATTGATTTACCAGAAGAAATAAAAACTAAAATACAAAAAATAGAATTAAAAAGTGTTTTGAAAATTGAAGATGTACAACCAAGTTCTGTTATTAAATGATATAATGTTACATAATAATGACTTTAAATTATATATTTAAAAACATTATTATGTAACGAGAAAGGGGAAAAAATGGACAAAATATCTGTAATAGTTTCATGTTATAATGAAGAAGAAAGTTTGCCTTTATTTTATAAAGAAATGGAGAGAGTAAGAGAGAAAGATTTTAAAGATGTAGATTTTGAATATATCTTTGTAGATGATGGCTCAAAAGATAAAACATTGGAAGAAATTAAAGAATTAAAGAATAAAGATGAAAAAGTAAAATTTATATCATTTTCAAGGAATTTTGGAAAAGAAGCAGCTATGCTTGCAGGGCTAGAGGCAGCAAATGGAGATTATATAACTTTAATGGATGCAGATTTGCAAGATCCACCAGCTTTATTAAGACAAATGTATGATTTAATAAAAAATGAAGGTTATGACTGTATAGGAACAAGAAGAGTTACTAGAAAAGGAGAACCACCAATTAGAAGTTTTTTTGCAAGAGTTTTTTACAAGTTAATTAATAAGATGTCAGATATAGAAATGGTTGATGGTGCAAGAGATTATAGATTAATGACAAAGCAAATGGTAAAAGCTATTATATCCCTTAAAGAATATAATAGATATTCAAAAGGATTATTTAGTTTTGTAGGTTTTAAAACAAAATGGCTAGAATATGAAAATATTGAAAGAGTTGCTGGAGAAACAAAATGGTCTTTTTGGAAATTATTAAAATATGCAATAGAAGGAATTACAGCCTTTTCTACAACACCTTTAATATTGTGTTCTGTAATAGGAATAGTATTTTGTTTAATTTCATTTTTAATGATAATAGTTATAATCTCAAGAACACTTATGTTTGGAGATCCAACATCAGGTTGGCCTTCTTTGGTATGTATTATTTTTCTAGTTAGTGGAATTCAATTATTCTCACTTGGAATAGTTGGACAATATTTATCAAAAACATATTTAGAAGTAAAACAAAGACCAATATATATTATAAGAGAAACAAATATTAATGAATTATAGGATAAAGACATAAAAGGGGTTGAAATTTTAAATTTTTTTCAATTAGATTTGTATCTTAGGAAGGAATGAGATTAAATATGAAAGCAATATTAATTATACCGGCATATAACGAAGAAGAAAATATTTTAAATGTATTTGAAAAAATACAAGAATATAATAAAAATTCTGAAAGAAAAGTAGATTATGTAGTAATAAATGACTCATCTAAGGATAATACATTAAAAATATTACAAGAAAATAATATTAATCACATAAATCTAATACAAAACCTTGGAATAGGAGGGGCTGTTCAAACTGGGTATAAATATGCATATCAAAATGGATATGATATTGCTATTCAATTTGATGGCGATGGACAACACGATATAAACTATGTTGAAAAAATATGCAAACCAATCATAAATAAAGAAGCAGACATGTGCATAGGAACACGTTATTTAGATAAAAACGAAAGTGAATTTCAATCTACTTTTATGAGAAGATTAGGGAAAAATATTATTTCTTTTTTTATAAAAGTGTTCTCAAAGAAAAATATAACTGATCCTACATCAGGATTTAGAGCTGTAAATAGAGAAATAATAAAAATATTTTCAGAAAATTATCCAACAGAATATCCAGAACCAGAATCTACAATGGAACTTTTATTAAATGATTATAAGATAATGGAAGTACCAGTTAGTATGAATGAACGTAAAGGTGGAAAGTCTTCTATAAATCTTTGGAAAAGTATCGATTATATGATAAAAGTTAGTTTAGCTTTGATAATAGACAGTATAAATTTAAAAAGTAGAAAGTCAAGAAATGTAAAAAATAAGAATTAATATTATTTTACAAAATCATAAAATTACAACAAAAAATATTAAGAATTCTTTTATTAATATAATTAAATAAATTTAATAGAATTTTTAGAGAGGAAAGAGATTAATAATGACAATTAATTTAAAAATAGCTTTAGTTATTATAACATTTATATATATTGCTTTTATTTTAAAAGAAGTAAAACGCAAAAAATTGCAAATTTCATTATCAACATTTTGGCTAATTAGTGGTATTCTACTTATTTTTGCAATACTTATACCTAATTTAGTAGAAAATTTAACTAAATTATTAGGTTTTGAAGTTCAATCAAATATGTTATTCTGTATTACTATATTTGTTGCTTTTTATCTAATATTTGAATTAACTATAAGAGTTTCAAAAGTCTATACAAATAATATCTCTTTGGTGCAGGAAATTTCGCTATTAAAAAATAGAATAGAACAATTAGAAAAGGAGAAAAAATAGGAAAGGGCTAGATTTTAGTTTGAAAGAAAAAAATTTCATAACTATGTGTGCCTTCCGAGCGAAGCAAGAAAGGAATGGATTTTAAAATGAAAAAAATAAAAGAGTTATATTTAAAGTACAAAGAGATTATTAATTATTTATTTTTTGGAGGATGTACAACTATAGTTAATTTTATTTCATATTATATTCCTGCTAGAATTATTGGAATAGATGAAGTTATTAGCAATAGTATTGCATGGTGTATTTCTGTATTATTTGCATATGTAACAAATAAAATATTTGTTTTTTCAAGTAAAAAAGAGAATCTTGTAGGAATATTAAAAGAAATGTTTTCTTTTATATTTGCAAGACTATTTACAGGAGCATTATGTGATATTGGACTTTTTGCGCTGATGATAAATATATTAGGAATAAATGATATTGTATCCAAAATAACTACACAAATTTTAGTTGTTATTTTAAATTATGTACTTAGTAAGTTAGTTATATTTAAAAAGGAAAAAATAAATTTAGAATAAACAATGTTATAATAAGGAAGTAGGGAATGTATATGAGAAAAATTTCCGTAGTTGTACCAATGTACTATGAAGAAGATGTAGTAGATGAATGTTATAAAAGATTAACAAATGTATTAAAAACGCTAGAAAATTACGAATATGAGATTATTTTTGTAAATGACGGAAGTAAAGATAAAACTCTTTTTTTATTAGAGCAAATTGCAAAAAAAGATGAAAATATTAAAATTTTGTCATTTTCTAGAAATTTTGGACATCAAGCAGCAGTAACAGCTGGACTAAAAGAAGTTACAGGAGATGCAGTGATTATAATAGATGCAGATTTGCAAGATCCACCAGAAACTATTTGTGATATGATTAAATTATGGGAACAGGGATATGAAGTAATTTATGGTAAAAGAAAAATTCGAAAAGGAGAATCGGTATTTAAATTGTTAACTGCAAAAATGTTTTATAAAACTTTAAATATTTTATCAGATGTAGAAATTCCAAAAGATACAGGAGATTTTAGGTTAGTTGATAGAAAAGTGGTAGATACTATTAATCAAATGCCAGAACATAATAAATTTTTAAGAGGATTATTTAGTTGGGTAGGATATAAGCAAACGGCATTTGAATATGAGAGAAAAGAAAGATTTGCAGGAAAAACAAAATATCCATTAAGAAAAATGTTAAAATTAGCTTCAGACGGAATTATAGGTTTCTCAACAAAGCCATTAAAAATGGTAGGTTTTATTGGAATTTTGTCTATTATTATTTCAATTGCAATTTTAATATATGCTTTAATTTCATATGCATTTAATTTAAATAATTTATCAGCAGGTTGGACTTCAATAATGGTAACAGTAACTTTTTTTGCTGGAGTACAATTGTTGTCAATTTGGGTTATGTCTGAATATATTGGAAGAATTTATGATGAATCTAAAAATAGACCACAGTATATTATTGATAAAAAGATTAATATTAAGTAATATCTTATTTTTAGTTTAGTTGCATGTAAATTATGCTAACTGTTATATATAACTAGTAACCATTAAAAGTACAAGAAAAAAGCTTGTACTTTTTTTTGTTTAATGATATATTATAGTTGCAATTTACAATTTTTAGGAACTAGTAATTAAAACATTAAGATTTTAGCATTTTAATCTCAGTAAAAACTATTAATTGTAAATATTATACATGTCTTTTTAAAAACAGTATCTAAACAGAGAAAGGAAGATGATAAAAGAAAATGAAAATATTAATTACTGGAGCAAAAGGTATGCTTGCAAAAGCGGTAATAAACAAATTGAAAGATGAAAATCAGTTAATTTGTACAGACTCGCAAGAATTAGATATTACAGATAAAAATATGGTAATGGAATATGTAGAAAAGGAAAAACCAGAGTATATTATTAATTGTGCAGCATATACAGCTGTAGATAAAGCAGAAGAGGAAGAAGAACTAGCAGAAAAAGTTAATTCAGAAGGACCTAAAAATTTAGCAATTGCTGCAGGTAAATATAATTGCATATTAGTACATATAAGTACAGATTATGTATTTAATGGAGACTTAGATATAAATAAAACATATAAAGAAAATGATAAAACAATGCCAGTAACAGTATATGGAAAAACAAAAAAACAAGGAGAAGATAATATAATACAAAATAGTTCAAAATATTATATTTTAAGAACAGCTTGGCTATATGGAGAAGGAAACAACTTTGTAAGAACAATGCTTAAATTATCAAAAGAAAAAGAAGAACTAAATGTAGTAAACGACCAACACGGAAGTCCAACATATACAGAAGATTTAGCTTCTATTATAAAACAAATTATAGACAAAAAAATACCATATGGAATATATCATACAACAAACATAGGATATACAACATGGTTTGATTTTACAAAAAAAATATTTGAATTATCAAATATAAGTTGCAAAGTAAATCCAGTTACATCAGAAGAATTTGTAAGACCAGCTAAAAGACCTAAAAATTCTAAATTATCAAAAGATAAAATACTAGAAGAAGGAATAACAATACCAGACTGGGAAGACGGTCTTAAAAGATATTTGATTGCAGAAAATGTTATATCTTAATAACATTATTTAGTAGCTATAAAATACTAAAATAAGTTTAATTTAAGGAAAGTGGCTTCAACACATGTATAGAGTGCTTCGCAAATATGCATAGTCCGAAGAAACTTTAACATTGTTAAATAGTAAAAAGAAAGGAAAGTGATGTAAATGAAAAAAAGAAAAGGAATTATTTTAGCAGGAGGGAGTGGAACAAGACTATATCCTTTAACACTTGCAATATCAAAGCAAATTATGCCAGTATATGATAAACCAATGATATATTATCCATTATCAATACTAATGCAAGCTGATATCAGAGAAGTATTAATAATAACAACACCAAGAGATATAGATACATTTAAAACACTTTTAGGTGATGGAAGTCAATGGGGAATGGATTTTAAATATAAAATTCAAGAAAAACCAAATGGATTAGCAGAAGCCTTTATAATAGGAGAAGAATTCATAGGGGAAGATAATGTTGCAATGATATTAGGAGATAATATGTTTTATGGAGAGCATTTATCAGAAAAACTTAAGGAAGCTAACAATAGAGAAGAAGAAGCAACAATATTTGGATACTATGTAAAGGATCCAAGAGCATATGGAGTTGTAGAAATTGACCCAAATGGAAAAGCTATATCTATTGAAGAAAAACCAAAAGAGCCTAAATCAAACTATGCAGTTCCAGGACTATATTTTTACACAAATGAAGTTATAGAAATAGCAAAAAATGTTAAACCTTCAGCAAGAGGGGAATTAGAAATTACAACAGTAAATGAAGAATATATGAAAAAAGGAAAGTTAAAAGTAGAAAAATTAGGAAGAGGAATGACTTGGTTTGATACGGGAACACATGATGCATTGTTAGAAACTGCTAGTTTTGTTCAAACAATTGAAAAAAGACAAGGATTGCAAATATGTTGCCCAGAAGAAATTGCATTTGATAAAGGCTGGATAAATGCAGAACAATTGTCAAAACTTGCAGAAAAATACATGAAGACAGAATATGGAAAATATCTAAAAGATGTTGCAGAAGATAAGTTTGGAGAAGAATAAGGTCGAAAAATAATTACAATAAAGGAATGATAATAATTATGAATTTTACGAAAAAATATATAAATAATATTATGAAATATACATTTTACAAATAAATATATAAAAAAGGAGAGAAAAGAAAATGGGAAATTTTAAAAAAATAGATACTTCAATAGAGGGAGTATATATAATTGAACCAACAGTATTTGGTGATGAAAGAGGATATTTTATGGAGACATATAGCAAAAAAGACTTTGAAGAAATTGGTTTAAATTATGATTTTGTCCAAGATAACCAATCAAAATCAAGAAAAGGAGTTTTAAGAGGTCTTCATTTTCAAAAAGAAAATCCTCAGGCAAAATTAGTTAGATGTATAAAAGGGGAAGTTTTTGATGTTGCAGTAGATTTAAGACCAGGAAGTGAAACATATGGAGAATGGGAAGGTGTAGTTCTATCAGAAGAAAATAAGAAAATGTTTATGATACCTAGAGGATTTGCACATGGATTTTTGGTTTTATCGGATGAAGCTGAATTTGTATATAAATGTGATGATATATATAATCCAGAAGCAGAAGGTGGACTTGCATGGAATGATGAAGATGTATGCATTGATTGGCCTTTAGGAAATATGGCAGTAAAAGATTTGCTAACATCTAAGAAAGATTCAAAATGGCCTACATTAAAAGAGCTTAAGCAAACAGATTTATTTAAGAATTTAAAATAAGAAAATATAAAAGGAGAATTTAGTTGAAAGAAAAATATTTCATAACTATGTGTGCTTTTAAAAGAAACAAGAAAGAAATGAATTTTAGTTTGAAAAAAATACTTTCATTACTATGTATACATTTTATTAAAGTGAGAAAGGAATGGAATAAAAATGGATAGAAATATATTAGTAACTGGAGCGGCAGGATTTATAGGGGCAAATTTTGCTGAATATTTTGTAAATAAACACCCTGAATATAAAGTAATAGTTGTTGATAAACTAACATATGCAGGAAATTTAGAAAATTTAAATAATGTAAAAGAAAAAATCACATTTATACAAGCTGATATATGTGATTTTGAAAAAATGCAAGAAATTTTTGAAAAATATGACATTAATGGTGTTATACATTTTGCAGCAGAATCACATGTTGATAATAGCATAAAAAATCCATTTATATTTACAAAAACAAATGTAATGGGAACACATACTCTTTTAGAAACAGCTAAAAGAGCTTGGGGAGAAGGAAGTAAAAATAAATTTGTACATATTTCCACAGATGAAGTATATGGTTCTTTAGGTGAAGAAGGTTATTTTACTGAAAAATCTCCAATAAAACCAAGTAGTCCTTATTCATCATCAAAAGCAAGTTCTGATTTAATTGCATTTGCATACAAAGAAACATATAAAATGAATGTAAATGTAACAAATTGCTCAAATAATTATGGACCATATCAACATAATGAAAAATTAATACCACATATGATAAAATTAGCATTAAATGATGAAAAACTACCAGTATATGGAACAGGAAAAAACATTAGAGATTGGCTTTATGTTGAAGACCATTGTGAAGCAATAGATTTAGTATTCCATAAAGGAGTATCTGGAGAAAGATATAATATTGGCGGACATAATGAAAAAAGAAATATAGATATAGTAAAATTGATATTGAAAAGATTAGGAAAATCAGAAGATTTAATACAATTCGTAGAAGATAGAAAAGGACATGATTATCGTTATGCAATAGATCCAACTAAAATAAAGAATGAATTAGGTTGGGAACCAAGAACTAAATTTGAAGATGGAATTATAAAGACAATAGACTGGTATTTAGCAAACCCAGATTATTTAAAATAAAATTATAGTTTAATTTAAAAGCTTATATATTAAAATTTTTTAGCCAAAAACTCATAATTGTTTATACTATAGAATATATGTTTCTGGCATAAAATTTTAATATATAAGCTTTTTACTTAATATAATAGAAAAATAGCAAACTTTTTTTACATTTTTTATATTTTTTAAGCCCATATCATTGTTAATGACTAATTTTCCTTGCATAGAATGGCACACGAATAAATTAACTTAAAAGCCAAAGCAAAATGTTAAAATTTGTATAAACTATAAGGCTTTCTGATTTGTTCTTAATAAGTATAATTATTAATTAAAAAATTAAATGGATTAAATATCATTATCTTTTCTTTCAAAAAACTTATAAGAACTTTTAATTATTTCATATATAAAAATTATAGTATTTTTTGAACATTTATTTAAAATTCTATTTATTTTCATAATATCAGTGTTATCTTCATTATTTCCAAATAAAATATAATCAGTAGAAAATCCAGTATATGAAACAATTTTTGTCAGAGTTTTAATACTTAGAGAACGTTCTCCTCTTTCAATTTGACCTAAAAATACATCAGATATATCTATCATTTCAGAAAAATTTTCTCTATTCATGTGAAAACCTTCTCTTATACCTCTAATTCTTTCTCCTATCTCTAAATTATTATTATTTTGTTCAGTTATATTTTTCATAGTATAATCACATACCCTTCATTGTTAAATATATTTATGTTAAAATATTTTTATAAAAATATTTATGCTCTAATCATAAATAAATTATAAACTAAAAACCTACAATTACTAACATACTGAGAGTACAAATAAAATATATACAAATAGCAATAATAGATGTATTAATATTAATGAATAATTTTATTTACAAAATCTAAGTTTATTTATAAACTATATAAAATGACAAAAAATATATTTATAGAATTTCTTAAAAATTTAAAAACTTTTGTATTTATCTTAAAATAGCCATAATTATATGGTTTTTGATAAATTTTAATTAAAAAATTTAAAAAAATGAATACAAACGAGATAAAACAAGAGTACAAGAGAAAATAAATCAGAACAGAAGATAGAAGCTATAAATAAATATTGCATTCAAAATAAAAATGATGTAAAAATATAAAAGTATAAAAAATGCATTTTTGTCTAAAATATTTAATATAGGAGGTAACATTGTGAAAGAGATAAAAGATGAGGAAATTTTAGATAGGTTATATGAAATTCAAGAATTTAAACTAGATAAAATAATTCTTAGTAAAGAAAAGGAAATTGAAACAAGTTTAAATGATGTAAGTGATTTAATTTTAGATATTAAAGATTCAAGAGTACAGGAATTGTTAGATAAATTAGAAGACAATTGTTCAATAAAATTGTCATATATAAGTAAAGAATTCTACAAACAGGGGATAAAAGATGGAATAAAATTTATTCTTAGTTGTATGTAATTAAAAATTACAATTCACAGAAATAATATAGATATATTTAGATAATATACAGAACATAAGTACAGCTGTAAATTGTAAAAATTAATAATGTTAATATCATGTTAGTATTTCAAAATTTATTGAAAAAGTAGTAAACTTATAGTATAATATGAAAAGTATTTAAACAATAAGGAGGTACTTAATGAATAAAAAAAGAATATTAACAGGAGATAGACCAACAGGAAGATTACATATAGGACATTATTTTGGTTCATTAAAAACAAGATTAGAAATGCAAGAAAAAGAAGAGTACGATCAGTATATATTAATTGCAGATGTGCAAGCTCTAACAGATAATTTTCATCAACCAGAAAAAGTTAGAAAAAATGTTAGACAGTTAGCAATTGATTATTTATCAATTGGAATTGATCCTAAAAAGACAACTATTTATATACAATCTATGATACCAGAAGTAGCAGAACTTACAGTATTTTATTCAAATTTAGTAACGATTGCAAGATTACAAAGAAATCCTACAGTAAAAACAGAAATAGCCCAAAAGAGAGAATTATTTGGAGAAAGTGTTACATATGGATTTCTAGGATATCCAGTAAGTCAAGCAGCAGATATTACAGCATTTGAAGGAGAACTTGTTCCAGTAGGGGAAGACCAATTACCTTTAATAGAACAATGTAGAGAAATTGTTAGAAAATTTAATAGCATATATGGAGATGTCTTAGTTGAACCTCAAGCAGTATTATCTAGTGAAAAAAGAATTAAAGGCTTAGACGGAAATGAAAAAATGGGCAAATCTTTAGGTAATGCAATTTATTTATCAGATTCAGAAGAAGAAATTAGAAAAAAAGTAATGGGAGCAGTTACAGATCCAAATAGAATTAGAAAAGATGATTTAGGAAATCCAGATGTATGTATGGTATATTACTATCATAATCTATTTTCTTCAAAAGATGAGAAAATTAAAGTATGTGAGGAATGTAAAAAAGGTCAAAGAGGATGTGTAAATTGTAAAAAACAGCTTGCATCAAATATAATAGAATATTTAAAGCCAATTAGAGAAAAAAGAAGATATTATGAAGAACATATAGAAGAAGTTGATAAAATTTTATTTGAAGGAACTAAAAAAGCCCAAATTACAGCAAAAGAAACAATGAAAAAAGTAAAAAAAGCAATGAAATTAGATTATTAGATATAATAAATAAAAAGGAGATAAACATGTTTACAGACTATACAAAAATTACTATAAAAGCAGGAGACGGTGGAAATGGAGCAGCTAGTTTTCGTCGTGAAAAATATGTAGCAGCTGGAGGACCAGATGGCGGAGACGGTGGAAGAGGCGGAAATATATATTTTCAAGTAGATAAAGATAAAAACACACTTATAGATTTTAGATACAATAAAAAATTTAAAGCAAAAAATGGAGAAAATGGAAGTGGAAATCGTTGTAATGGTAAACAAGGAGAAAGCTTATATATAAAAGTACCTATTGGTACAGTTATTAAAGATGCAAAAACAGGAAAAGTAGTTGCTGACTTATCAGAAGAGGGGCAGATTGAGTTAGTTTTAAAAGGAGGACGTGGAGGAAAGGGAAATTGTCATTTTGCAACAGCAACAAGACAAGCTCCACGTTTTGCACAAGATGGAGATAAAGGCGATGAAAAAGAATTAATATTAGAATTAAAAATGCTAGCAGATGTTGGATTGCTTGGATTTCCAAATGCAGGAAAATCAACGTTTTTATCTAAAGTAACTCAAGCAAAACCTAAAATTGCAGATTATCCATTTACAACTATAATACCTAACTTAGGCGTAGTTAAAACAAAACAAAATGATAGTTTTGTAATAGCAGATATCCCAGGAATAATAGAAGGTGCAAGTGAAGGAGTAGGACTTGGAATACAATTTTTAAGACATATAGAAAGAACAAGACTATTATTGCATTTTATAGATATTTCTGGCACATCTGATAGAGATCCAGTACAAGATTTTTATACAATTAATGCTGAATTAGAAAAATATAGTAAAAAGTTAAAAAGTAGAAAACAAATAATAGTTGCAAATAAAATAGATATGATGCAAGATGAGAATCTATATAAAAAACTAGAAGAATTAGCTAAAAAAGAAAATTTAGAAATATATAAGATATCTGCATTAACATCACAAGGTGTAGAAGATTTGATAACTCATATTTCCAAAGTATTAAAAACACTTCCAAAAGAAAATTTAATAGAGGTTGAAGATAGAATAGTATATACATTAGAGGAAGAAGAACCATGGACTATAAGAATAGAAAAAGGAGAATTTATAGTAGAAGGCAAATCAGTAGAACGACTAATGGGGAGAATAAATATAGAAGATAATGAATCAATGTATTATCTACAAAAATGCCTAAGAGAAATGGGGATAGAAGATAAATTAAAAGAAATGGGTGTAAAAGAAGGAGACAGTGTAAAACTTGCAGATTGGGAATTGGAATGGTATAATTAGTTCAGATTAAGAGATAGAAAATGGAGGGAAGAAATGTGTCAAAATCTAGAATTCAACTTTTCATAAAAGAATTAAAACTAAAATTACCACCAGGAAGAAAATTTTCTAAACATAATTCTAATTATGATATTATTAAAACACATGAAACATTCTATGGATCTCCAAATTCAGAAACAGGAAAAGAAGATTTAGCAAGAGATCAGATTTTTGTAAAACGTAATACACAAAATGGGATGTATGAAATTGCATATTGTACAAGAAAAAATCTACAAGAAATTTTTTATATGAAAAAATATTATACAGACGATAGCGGAAAACCTATAAAGATAGAATTATCAAATTCAAAAAATCTACTTAATTTGTATCTTACTAAAAATGGAACTTATAAGTCTAAATTTTTAAAAAAAGGTTTAACAGAAGATCAAATAGATGAAAAAGCCAAAGCTTATGGACTCCTAAATTTTTTTAGGAATAAATATGAGGAAGAAGATATTTTTAAGTATCAAGAGATAATGAATTTTTTAAATTTACAGTTTAAAAAGACAAAACAAACGAACGAATTAGGGATTTAGTATAATCATCTTCTGTAATATTTATTAAATAGATTACAGAAGATTTATTTTATCTATTAGAAAATTTCTTGTTACAATTTACCGTTAAACTTAAGTTTTGTAGATTAGCAAATAATATATAAATATATCATTTGCTAGCTATAAAATTTTACAGCTGTGAATTGTAACAATTTCTTAAATTTTTTTGTTACTAGTTAATGATTTTAATGATAAATAACAAAAGTATTGATATATTAATATTATTTGGCAAAACATATCT
>CALXAU010000032.1 GCA_944386355.1 uncultured Clostridia bacterium | reverse complement strand
CAGTTGAAGATGCAATAAAGGACTATGAAAATATTTTAATATTTATTTATAAGAATAAGGATAGATTTAAGAATGGAGATTCAAAAGATAAAGAATTAGGAGAAAGAGAGTTCGAGAATTTAGTAAACTCATTAAGTAGATATAAAGTATGCTATCAAACTAATGATTTATTAAAAAATCTTAAAGATTATAAAGAAGATTTTATTTCAAAGTATATAGAAACAATTGAAAAGATTTTAAGGGATTATTATATATATATATATAACGCAAAAAATAGTAGTAATAGAGAAAAAATAATAAAAGCAATGCTAAAAATTGGTATTGAAACAAAAAGCTTGATTTTTTTTAAAAGAACAAAAAAATTTTATAATTTAATGAAGTGTTTAAATGATGCTAGTTTTAGTAATTTATTAAAAGAAATAGGAAATGAAGAATTTCTAAAGGAGGAAGATATTGTTGAAATCTTACGCTTACTTTGTGTAAATGAACATAAACGTGTATACGGTACAAGAGAATTTTTTAAAGCAGATTTTATTCAAGATTTAGATCTTCCTATGAAAACGCATATACTTTTAATAGCAAATGATCTTAAAAATACAGAAGATTTAATGATTATGAAACCAATAGATAGAGGTAGAGTTTTTACGAAAATTGGTTTAAATGATCGAGAGCTAAAAGATTTAAATAGTCAATTAATATGTAATAGTATAAGAAGAAGTTATGGAATTTTAAATAGTTTAAAACGTGAAGAGAAAGTCCCTACAAAATAATCCAGTAAAATTAGTAATATAAAATAGGAGAAAAAAAGAGTGATTTTTTATACAAAGAAAAAAGAAATTAGCTCAAAAAAACTAAAAACTTTATAAAGATATCTATCGAAAGCCAGAGATTATAAGAAAGGAATAATCAATCAAATGAATACAAATAGAAAATCAAATAAAATAATTGATTTATATAGAGTAGAAAACATTGATGAAAAAAATGCAGAGATTATAAAGAAAAATAATCAGGAAAGAAAAATGGAAGAAATAATAAAAATTATTGAGAAAGAACCAGAATTATTAAAAAAATTAGATATACCAAAATTAGAGATGATAGATAATTATTATAAAGAAAAAATAGCTGAATATAAAAAGAAGTTGAAAAAAACAACTTAAAACAAATTATCTTATTGAATATTTTTTCTTTATTAAGAGTATGTTACTATTTACAGTTTTAAAAATATTATATACGGCAAATAATATATAAATATGTCATTTGTTAATTTATAAAACTTAGTTGTACTGGTAAACTGTAGCATATAGTAACCATAGATAGCAAAAAATTTCCAAAACCCCTTGATTTTTCTAGAAAAAGTGGGTATAATATAAATGCATAACAAATACAGAAGAGTGGGAACAAATCCCACTCTTAATTAATGAATATAAAAGGAGGAGAAATTGACAAACTTAGAAAAAAAAGTAGAAGAACTATTAAAACCAAGTATAGAAAAAATGCAATATAAATTATATGATGTACAATATGTAAAAGAACGGTAAAGACTATTATTTAAAAATATTTATTGATAAAGCAGAAGGAATAACAATAGAAGATTGTGAAAAAGTTAGCAATGAGATAAACAATTTATTAGACACATCAGAATATATAAAAGATAAATATTTCTTAGAAGTGTCGTCCCCAGGAATAGAAAGAGTATTAAGAAAAGAAGAACATTTTATTCAAAACATAGGAAAAAAAATAGAAATCAAGTTATTTAAAAAAGATGAAAGTGGAAGAAAACAGATAATAGGAATATTAAAAAAAATTGATGAAGAAAATATCTCAGTTGAAGTAGAAGATAATATTCTAGAAATTAATCGTAGAAACATTTCACAAGTAAAAACAGTCTATGAATGGTAGTAATTGTAAAAATAAAAAGTAAATATGTAAGGAGGAATTAAAATGAAAGCTATTGATAATAAGGAATTAATCTTGGCTTTAGAAGAATTAGAAAAAGAAAAAGGAATAAAAAAAGAATATTTGTTAGAATCTATCGAAACAGCATTAGTTACTGCATACAAAAGAAATTTTGATGCATTAGAAAATGTCAAAGTAGTAATGGATAAACAAACAGGAGCAACACATGTATACAGTATAAAAGAAGTAATGGAAAGAGCTAATGACGAAGCATTAGAAATAAGCTTGGACGAAGCTCATAAAATTAACAAAAATGTTCAAATAGGAGATAGTATAGAAGTTGAAATAGTTCCAAAAGATTTTGGGAGAATAGCAGCACAAACAGCAAAGCAAGTAATAATACAAAAATTAAGAGAAGCAGAAAGAGAAATTATATTTTCTGAATATAATGACAGAAAAGGAGAAATAGTTTCTGGATTAATACAAAAAGCTGATAAAAATATAGTAGTAATGGATTTAGGAAAATTAGAAGGAGTTATGCCAACAAAAGAACAAATACCTACAGAGAGATATAGAGTAAATGACAAAATAAAAGGATATATTGTAGATGTAGAAAAAGGTTCAAAGGGTGCTCCACAAGTAATTGTTTCAAGAAGTCATCCGGACTTTGTAAGAAAGCTATTAGAATTTGAAATTCCAGAAATATATGAAGGAGTTATTGAAATTAAAAGTGTTTCAAGAGATCCAGGATATAGAAGCAAAGTGGCAGTATTTTCTCCAGACCCTAATATAGATCCAGTTGGTTCATGCGTAGGCCAAAAAGGAGTTAGAATTCAAAATGTAATAAATGAACTAAATGGAGAGAAAATCGATGTAATAGAATGGAATGAAGACCCAGCAATATATATATCATCTGCTTTATTACCAGCACAAATACTTGCAGTAGACATAAAGAAAGAAGATAAGTTTGCACAAGTAATAGTTCCAGACGACCAATTATCATTAGCAATAGGAAAATCTGGACAAAATGCAAGACTTGCATCAAAATTAACAAATTGGAAGATAGATATAAAATCAGAAACACAATTTAAAGAAATATTATTAAAAAAACAGGAAGAAGATGAAGAAAATAATACACAAATAGAAGAAAATATAGAAGAAAATGAAACAAGCGAGGATAATTCATAGTTTTTAAACATAAACTAGAAAGAAGGTAGGACATGAAAAAAATACCAGAAAGAACTTGTATTGGTTGTAACCAAAAAAAAGAAAAAAGAGAGTTAATAAGAATTGTAAAAAATAAAAATAATGAAATAAGTATAGATAAAACAGGAAAAATGCAAGGTAGAGGAGCTTACATATGTGATAATATAGATTGCTTAGAAAAAGCAATAAAAGCAAAAAGATTAGAAAGAGCTTTTCAAATGAAACTAGATGAACAGATATACAATAATTTAAGAGGTGTGATTATTGATAAATAATAAAATTTTAGGATTACTTGGAATTTCGGCTAAAGCAGGAAAAATCTTTTTTGGAGCAGATAGTGTAGAAACACAAATTCAAAAGAGAAAAATAAAATTAATAATTATTGCTGAAGATTCATCTGACAGAACTAAAAAAAGATTTATAGAAAAAGCTGAAAAATTTGAAATTCCTTATTTAGTTACTGAGAGTATTGATACAATTAGTAAATCTATAGGAAAGAGTAATAAAGCAATAGTAGGAATTACAGACATAAATCTAGCAAAACAAATACAAAAAATATATTATGGGGGTGATGTTATTGGGTAAGATAAAAATTCACGAAATAGCTAAAAAGCTAGGCTTAACCAGTAAAGAAGTATTAGAAATAGCAAAAAAATTAAATATAGAAGCAAAAAGTCATTTAAGTGGAGTTGAAGAAGAACAGGCAAAACAAATAGAAGATAATTTTTTGAAACAAGATAAAGAGGAAAAGCATAAAACAGAAGCGAAAGAGAAAAATGTAACAAAAAAAGAAGAAAAAAAACAAGAAAATAAAAAAGATGCAAATTCACCAGTAATTATAAGAAGAGAAGTTATAATTTCAGATGAAAATGAAAAAAAACAAGAAGTAAAAAAAGATGAAAAACGAGAAAATATTGGGTTTATTGAAAGAAAAAATAATAAAGATTTTAATATAGTATATAGAAATAAACCTTCTAAGCCAAAAACAGTTGAAGAATTATTTGGTTTAAATAAAAAAGAAGAACCTAAGAAAGAATTAAAAGAAGAAAAAGAAGCAAAAGAAAAAGATGATAAAAAAGAGGCAAAAAAAGTAATTCAAAATAGTGAAGAAAAAAATAAAGAGGAAATGAGAGAAGAAAATAAAGTGATTACTAAAAATGTTGCAGAAAAAATAGATGATGTTAATAAAACAAATACAGAAAAGCAAGTAAAGGCAGATAGAAATATTTATAGTGCTAGACAAAATGATAAGCAAAAAAATAATAATAAGCCAACTCAAAATAGAAATAATTTTAACAATAAAGCGCATAATAATTTAAATAATCAAAATAGAAACAACTTTAATAATAAAAATAATAATTCAAATAAGAATAATTATAATAGAAATAACAAAAATAATTTTGGAAATAATAATCATTTTGCTAAAAAGCCTCTAGATGAAAAAGGAATAGAAAAAAATATAAAAAATATAATGACAGCTGAAAACATAGAAAAAGAACCAGTAAGAGAATATAATAAATCTATAGACAAGCAAAAAAGTTTTAATAAATACGAAGAAAATAAAATGACAAAAAAAGCACAAGGTAAATCAAGAAAAAATAATAATCATAGTTTTGATGAAGGTAAATTAAAATCATTAAAACAAACAAATAAACTATCAAATATGTTTGACGATCAAGACGGAGGAATGTTAGATTATTATGATTTAACAACTCAAAGAGGCAGAAGAGGAAAGAAAAAGAATACTAAAGAACAAACAGAGAGAGTAAAACAAAAAATATTTAAATTAACACAAATTACAATACCAGAAACAATAACAGTAAAAGATTTAGCTTCAGAATTGAAAAAAACTACAGCAGAAGTTATAAAGAAATTATTAGGCTATGGTGTAATGGCAACAATTAATAACGAAATAGATTTTGATACTGCTTTTTTAGTCGCAGAAGAATTTGGAATAACAGCAAACAAAAAAGAAGTTATAACAGAGGAAGATATTTTATTTGATGATTCAGAGGATAAAGAAGATGAATTAGAAACAAGACCACCTGTAATTGTTGTTATGGGACACGTAGATCATGGTAAAACTTCTTTATTAGATGCTGTTAAGAAGACAAATGTTATAGAAGGTGAAGCAGGAGGAATTACTCAACATATAGGTGCATATAAAGTAAAAGTTGGAGATAGAGAAATTACATTTTTAGATACTCCTGGACATGAAGCATTTACAGCAATGAGAGCAAGAGGAGCACAAATAACAGATATTGCAATTTTAGTAGTAGCTGCAAATGACGGAGTTATGCCTCAAACTGTTGAAGCTATAAATCATGCAAAATCAGCAGGAATTCCAATAATTGTAGCAATAAACAAAATAGATTTACCAGATGCAAATATAGAAAAAGTAAAACAAGAACTTATGAAATATGAATTAGTTCCTGAAGAATGGGGAGGAGATACAATTTATGTTCCAATATCTGCTAGAAATCATCAAAATATAGATCAATTATTAGAAATGGTACTTTTAGAAGCAGATGTTCTAGAACTAAAAGCAAACCCTAAAAAACAAGCTAAAGGTGTAGTAATAGAAGCAAGATTAGATAAATCAAGAGGAGCAATAGCAACAATGCTTGTACAAAGAGGAACACTAGATGTTGGAGATACAATAGTTGTAGGCTCTTCAATAGGTAGAATAAGAGCAATGGTGAATGATAAGGGTAAAAAAGTAAAATCAGCAGGACCTTCAACACCAGTAGAAATTATGGGATTAACAGAAGTTCCTCAAGCAGGAGATACTTTCTATGAAGTAAAAGATGAAAAAACAGCAAAACATTTAATAGAAAGAAGAAAACGTCAAGAAAGAGAAAAATCAATAAATAATGTTCAAAAAGTTACATTAGATAATTTATTTAGTCAAATGGAAGAAGGGCATTTAAAACAACTAAATTTAATTGTAAAAGCAGATGTTCAAGGTTCTGTTGAAGCTGTAAAACAGTCTATGGAAAAATTATCTAATGAAGATGTAAAAGTAAAAGTAATTCATGCAGCAGCTGGAGCTGTTACTGAAACAGATGTAACTCTTGCAAAAGTTTCAAATGCTATAATAATAGCATTTAATGTAAGACCAGTACCAACAGCAAAAGATATGGCTGAAAGAGAAGATGTTGAAATTAAGCAATATTCTGTTATATATCAAGCAATAGAAGATGTTGAAGCAGCTATGAAGGGAATGTTAGATCCAGAATTTGAAGAAAAAATAATAGGAACAGCAGAAGTAAGACAAATATTTAAAATATCAAATGTTGGAACAATTGCAGGTGCATATGTTTTAACAGGAAAAATGGCAAGACATGCAGGAGTAAGAATTATTCGTGATAATGTTGTAATACATGAAGGAGAACTTGCAACTTTAAAGAGGTTTAAAGATGATGCAAAAGAAGTTTCTAAAGGATTTGAATGCGGTATTCAAATTCAAAATTATAATGACATTAAAGAAGGAGATATAATCGAAGCTTTTATAATGGAAGAAATTAAGAGGTAAGGAGGACTTATATGAAAAAAAATAATAATAGATTTGATAGAATAGATGAAGAATACAAAAAAGAAATAAGTAATATTATAAGTTTTGAAATAAAAGATCCTAATGTTACAGGACTAATAAGTGTAACAAAAGTAAAAGTTACAACAGACTTAAAATATGCCAAAGTGTATGTAAGTATTTTAAATGCAAAAAATACTAACCAAACATTAGAAGGATTAAGAAAATCAGCTGGTTTTGTAAGAACAGAGCTTGCTAAAAAAGTAAATTTAAGAAATACTCCAGAAATAATATTTGAATTAGATGATTCAATAGAGTATGGAGCAAAAATTGACACTATTCTTAAAGAAATATTACCTGAAAAAAATGAAGAAAAGAAAGGAAGAAATTAAAGTATGACATTAGATAATATTTTATCAGAGATAAAAAAAGCAAACAACATTGTAATTTTAACACACGAAACTCCTGACGGAGATGCAATAGGTAGCTCTCTCGCTACCTTATTAGCCTTAAAAAGTCTAGGAAAAACTGCTGATGTGATAATACCAGAATATTCTAGATTATTTAACTTTCTTCCTGGTGCAAAAGAAATAAAAAAAGAAACAGCAATAGAAAAATATGATTTAGCAATAGCATTAGATTGTGCAGATGTAAAAAGATTAGAAAATAATGAGCTATTTGAAAATGCAAAATTTGGAATATCAATAGATCATCATGGAAGTAATACAATGTATGGAGATTTAAATTATGTAAATCCTGTAGCACCAGCCTGTTGCGAAATATTAATAGCAATTTTTCAATACTTTCAAATAGACATAACAAAAGATATAGGAACTTGCCTATTAACAGGAATAATTACAGATACAGGAGGTTTTAGACATGCAGGAATAACTCCTGAAACATTTGAATTTACAGCAGAATTATTAAGAAAAGGTGTAGATGTTTCAGACATATACAAAAGAGTATTAAGAACAACAACTAAAGCAAATTTTGAACTATCAAAAAGAGTAATTAGTAGAATGGAAATTTTAGAAGAAGGAAAAGTTTCTTTTACATATATAACATTAAAAGATGAAGAAGAAGTAAATGCAGAGCCACGGAGATCATGAAGGTCTAGTAGAGATAGGAAGAGACATTGAAGGTGTAGAAGTATCGATATTTTTAAGACAAAAACCAGACAAAGATAATTATTATAAAATATCTATGCGTTCAGGAGAAATTGTAAATGTAGCAGACATATGTATGTTATTTGGAGGCGGAGGACATCAAAGAGCAGCAGGAGCAAATATTCAAGGAACAATAGAACAAATAAAGCAACGTCTTGTAAAAGAAGTACATAATTCATTAGAAAAACAGAATATGAAATAATGAAAGGGTTAAAAATGAATGGAATAATAGTAATAAATAAGCCAAAAAATTGTACTTCTCATGATATAGTAGCACAAGTAAAAAAAATAGTTAAAGAAAAAGTAGGACACACTGGTACTTTAGATCCAAATGCCACAGGTGTCTTGCCTTTACTTTTAGGACAAGCTACAGCATGTTCTAAATACATTATTTCACACGATAAAACATATAAAGTATTATTACAATTAGGTAAAAAAACAGATACTTTAGATATAGAAGGCAAAATACTAGAAGAAAAAGAAGTTGATCTAAAAGAACTAACAAAACAAAAAGTTGAAAAAGTATTTAAGGATTTGATAGGAAAACAAGAACAAATGCCTCCAATGTATTCTGCAATAAAAATAAATGGAAAAAAATTATATGAATATGCAAGAAAAGGCGAAAAAATAGAAGTAAAACCCAGAACAATTGAACTATATAGTATGAAGTTACTAAAAATAGATGAAATAAAAAAACAAATATCTTTTATAGTAAGTTGTTCTAAAGGTACATATATAAGAAGTTTATGCGAAGAAGTAGCAGAAAGACTTAATACAATAGGCTATATGCAAGAATTAGAAAGAACTCAAGTTGGGATTTTTAATTTAGAAAATTCAGTTACAGTAGGAGAATTAGAACAAAATATAAATAATGTTGAATGGTTAGAAAAAAATATAATAACAGTAGAAAAATTCTTTAGAAAAAAAGATAAAATAAATTTAGATAACAGAAAATTACAACTATTTTTAAATGGTGTAAAACTTACTTATAAATTTAAAGACGATGTTTATAGAATTTATCGTGGTAGTCAATTTATAGGAACAGGAACTATAGAAAATGAGCTGTTAAAAAGAGATATTGTTGTATTGTAAAATAAATAAGCTATGAAATATCTTTAAGGATTAAAAATTAAAAGAGTTGTCAAAAATTATTAGCAAATATTAAAGATAAGTGAAAAAGTTGGAATTTATATGAAATAGAACATTTAAAATGATTAGATAACTTCAATATTTATATATACAAATATAATTATTATATTTGTTATAATGAATTTTTCATAAAGTATATATAAATGAAAAAAGATTAAAAAATGTTTTCATAATATAAAAATTTTATACAGAACTACTAATATTTTTTAAAATTAAATAAAAAATAAACATAAATGCTAATTGAATTATGTTTATTAGTATTTACTTTTTTTAAAAAATAGTGTTATACTAAATTATGGAAACCTTATGTTAAAAATAGATTGAATAGTATTTAATTTATTTTTAATAGTTTATAGATAGGAGGTTTATATGGAAAATTCAGAATCAATAAAAAGTTTAACACAAAAAGTAGAAAGTGCATCAACAAATTTTGAAATGTCTAATACAGATTTAAAAAGAAATTATTTAATTTGGAATATATCTTCTTTTAATATTATTGCTAAAGCTATAAGTGTGTCTAAAGGCTCTTTTGGGACAGGCTATCCTTTTTATGCATTAGACGAAAATTTGCAAGGAAATTTACCAATAATTCAAGAACAACTTAGATATAGTAGGCAATTAATTAGAGATAGTGAAAGAGTACAAAATCTTCCATGGACTTGTAAGAAATGCTTAGAAAAAAAATATTCAACAATGCCAGATTTGAAAAAAATATGTAAACCATGTCCTAATATGATAGATAAATTAAAACCTAGAAAGATTATAAATAGATTACCAGATATTGATATGTGGTTAGTATGTAAAGACGGTTGTATGGAACAAGCACAAGAAGAATTAAATGTTTTATTAAAAAGATATAATATGAGTACTTCTGATGTTGATCCTCTTTCTTCAATAAATGATGTGTGCGAAATTTCACAGATGTTAAAAGATAATAAACTTCCCAAAAAATTTTTACCTATTGATGTTCATATTATAGAATATTCTAAGCTAAAAGAATTAATAGAAAAAGTGCCAGAAGAGATAAAGGAATCTATAGAAGATGAAAGAAAACCATATTTACCAATACATCCCAAGTCTTTAAGAAAAGAATGGCAATATGATGATGAAGCATATAATTTTGTATATGATTATCTTGCAGCATTTACACCTTTTAATTTTTCTCCTGAATTACAGCAAGTTCTATATGAGAGTAGAAGAAAAGTAATATCTGAATTTACACCAGAAAATTTATTTCATATCCTTATGAGATCTGCAACTGATTCAACATTTAGAAGATTCCAAACATTAGAATTAGAGAAAACTTTTTTTGATAGGATAAAAAGTTGGAATTTATTAGAAAGAAAAAAGAATGAAGAATTAAAATATGAAGAAGATGAATTTTATAAATAAATAATAAAATAAAGGAGAAAATGCTTATGCAAAAAAGAATAGATTTACATATACATACAACAAAATCAGATGGTAAATTAACACCTAAAGAAGTAATAGATGAAGCATATAAAAATGGCGTTTCTGTTATAGCAATTGCAGATCATGATACAACAGAAGCATATACTAAAGAATTATTTTCATATGCACAAAGTAAAAAAGTAAAACTCATTAGTGCAGTAGAAATCTCTACAAAAATTAATAAAGCAGGAATTCATGTTTTAGGATATGATTTTGATTTAAATAATATTGAAATGCAAGAAAAACTATATAAAATAAGAAATGCTAGACATGAATATTTGCATAATGTTGCTAAAAAATTAAATCAATTAGGATACTACTTAAATGTTGAAGAATTAGATAAAATAGATGCAGTAACTAAAGCACATATAGCACTAGATATTATAAATAATAAAAAAAACAAAGAAAAACTTTTACATAATTTTAAACATATACCAAATAAAGGAGAATTTATAGAAACAATAATGAACGAAAATTGTCCTGCATATGTAAAAAAACAAACTGTAACACCAAAAGAAGCTGCAGAAATTATAAGAATAGCAAAAGGTAAAGTGGTATTAGCTCATCCAGTTGCATATGTTCACGAGGATAATTTAACAGATAATGATATTTTAAATATAATAAGAGAAATGAAACCAGATGGTATAGAAGCTTTTTATTTATATGTAGATAGAAATAACAATAAAATAGACGAAATGAAAAAATGGAATAAATTTGCAAAAGAAAATAATTTATTTGTAACAGCTGGATCAGATTTTCATAACTTTGATAATATAAGACCAGAAATAGGATTTAAAAATACAAATTTTGTTTTAGAAGATGAAGTAATAAATGAAATTTTAGAGAACTTAAGTAATTAATTTGAAGGAATTATGTTTCATAACTATGTGTGTCTTTGGTCAAAGCGAGAAAGGAATAATTTTTAGTTTGAAAGAAAAAAATTTTATAAATATGTGTACTTTTAAGAGAAATAAGAAAGCAATGGATTTTAGTATGTAAAATACAAAAGAAATAGTGGCATATAAATACTTTCAATTAAAATATATATTAAATGTGTTTTAGTATTTAATAAAATCTTTTAGAGAGTATTTATATACCACTATTTCTTGTACAAAAATTAATCTCTTCTTTTTCCAAAAATAGAAAGTATTCTTAAAAAGATATTTATAAAATCTAAATATAATTGCATTGCGCAATATATATGGATTTTATCTAGATAAAAATCTTGTTGGGCTTGGAAATCTTTAATTTTTCTAATATCATAAACAGTAACTCCAAAAAACAAAATTAAAATTAGCCAGTCAATAGCAAGGTCTAAAGTAGAACTTTTTAAAAAGAACAAATTAATAAAACTAAGTACTATACCAGCTATTAGGAATACAGTAATATATGGACCCCAACTACTTAAGTCTTTTTGAGTCCTATAACCTATAAAAG
The DNA here is from genome assembly GCA_944386355.1 of uncultured Clostridia bacterium. Taxonomy (GTDB): domain Bacteria; phylum Bacillota; class Clostridia; order TANB77; family CAG-508; genus CAG-269. Next base: position 4,616 of record CALXAU010000032.1, on the reverse strand, counting down.
CTAATATAGCAAAAATAAGAGCACTTATTACAAAAAGATATACTATAGAACTTAATTCAAAAGCTACGAAAATAGTTGATAAAGTAACACCATTAATCATAGAGTAGATAAAATATAATATTCCAACAGCAATAGGTGGTAACTTTCTAAATAATAAGCTAAAAAGAAGAACGGCAACAAGCTCCACAATAAGTAAAATACCAAAAGAATTACCCCAAATAATATTTATAAAAAGTCCTGAACTATATGTGTACCATGCAATAATTGCAGTTCCAAGTAAGCCTAAAAACATCCAAAAAAATGTTTTACCAAAAATTTTGTTTTGAACACTTATATCGTTTTCCATAAACACCTCCCAAAATATTTTATGCTATTTGTAGTAAAAATAAACAAATATAAATTTTAGTTTATTTACACTATTTTAAATAGTAATTTAATTATATATGTAGAAAAAAAATAAATCAATATATATTTAAAAATATGGTTATTATAAATACTTGCTTTTTAACTTATTTTTAACATAAAACACAAGTACTTAAAACTTGTGTTTTTAATTTTTTACTGATATAATACAAAAAATCTAAAAGAAATAAGAAAAAGATTACAATTCACAGCAATAGGAAAAATATATAGCAAATAATATAATTATAGTTTTTTAATTAATCCCAAATCCTAGAAAAGGAATTCACATATATTTAAACATTTATTAAAAATTAATAGAAATATAAATATATTATTCGCTAATACAAAACAAAAAAATATATGTAAATAGTAACAAAAAAGGACTGAGAGTAAATGAAAGAAACAGTAAAATGGACAAGTGAGCAAAAACAAGCAATAAATGAAAAAAATGCAAACATATTAGTTGCAGCAGCAGCTCGGAAGCGGAAAAACAGCAGTTTTAGTGGAGAGAATATTAAATAAAATAATAAACGAAAAAATAGACATAGACAAAATACTAGTAGTTACATTCACAAATGCTGCAGCATCAGAAATGAAGCAAAGAATATTAGAAGCAATATATCAAAAAATAGAAGAAGAACCAGAAAATCAGAATTTACAAAGGCAAGTAATACTACTAAACAAAGCAAGTATATGCACAATAGATTCATTTTGTTTAGAAGTAGTTAGAAACCATTTTTACGAACTAGAAAATATTTCTCCTAATTTTATAATATCAGATATGACTCAAATAGAACTTTTACAGCAAGAGGTATTAGAAGAAATGTTTGAAGAAAAATATGAAAATCAAGATAAAAATTTCATAAAATTAATATATACATATACAAGTTATAAAGATGATACACCATTAAAAGACCTAATATTAAAGATATATAATTATATGCAAAGTAGTCCATTTCCTAAAAAATGGTTAGAAGAACATATAGCAATGTTTAATTTAAAAGAAAAAATTGAACAAGACTTTAGTACAACGCCTTGGGGAGAAATCCTATTACAAGAATGTATGGAAGAATTAATAGATTGCATCTCATCATTAAAGCAAGCAAAAGATATATTAAAAGGAGATATAGAACTAGAAAAATTTGAAACAGTCATAAATCAAGATATACAAATGTTAGAAATTTTAAAAGAAAACTGTGATAATTGGGATAAATCATATGATCTATATAAAAATTTAAATTTTTCAACTTGGCCTAGACAAAAAGGAGAAAATGAGCTTAAAGAACAAGCAAAAAAAATAAGAGATGATGTGAAAAAGAAATTAAATTTAAAATTAGATAAAATATTTATAGGAACATCTAAACAAAATAATCTTGATATATATGAAATGTATGGAATCTTACAAAATTTACAAGATATAATATTAGAATTTGATGAAAAGTTTTCTAAAGTAAAAAGAGAAAAAAACATGGTTGATTTTAGTGATATAGAACATCTTACATTATCAATACTAGGAGAAGAAAAAGAAGGAAAGTTTTATCCAAGTCATGTAGGACTCAAATACCAAGAAAAATTTGAAGAAATTGCAATAGACGAGTATCAAGATAGTAATTTAGTGCAAGAATACATAATGAATGCTATTTCAAGAGGGAATAATTTGTTTATGGTAGGAGATGTAAAACAAAGTATATATAAATTCAGACAAGCTATGCCAGAGCTATTTCTTTCTAAATATTATACATACCCAAAAAAAGAAGAACAAAATGGAAGTAAAAACTTGAAGATACAATTATTTAAAAATTTTAGAAGTAGAAAAGAAATATTAGATTTTACAAATATAATTTTCGAAAATATAATGAGTCAAAAGTTAGGAGATGTAGAATATATTGAAGAAGAATTTTTAAATTTAGGAGCAACAGATTATTTAGAGCAAGAAACTTCAGAAAAATTTAACAATTTAATAGAAATAGATATAATTGATACAAAAAAGCAAGAAGATACAGAAAATGAAGATATAGAATGTTATTCAATTGAAGAACAGGAGAAAGTTTTAAATGAAGACATTGAAGAAGAAAGACTTGAAAATATAGAACTTGAAGCAAAATTTGTTGCAAATAAAATAAAACAATATATAGAAGAAAAATTCCAAGTATATGACAGAAAAAATAAATGTTTTAGAAATTTAGAATATAAAGATATAGTTATTTTACTTAGAAGTACCAAAGACAAAGCAAATATATTTGAACAAGAAATTTCAAAATTAGATATGCCAGTGTTTTCTGATAATAGTGAACAATATTTAAATTCTATAGAAATACAGACAATATTAAATTTGCTAAAAATAATAGATAATCCTATGCAAGATATTGCACTTATAACAGTTTTAAGATCAAGTATAGGAGGATTTACAGATAATGAATTAATTAAAATTAGACTTATAGATAGAAATTGCGATTTCTATACAGCTATGTTAAAAGCAAAACTTAGCTTAGATGAAGATTTGAAACAAAAAATAGAAAATTTTTTATTGAAACTAAAAAAATGGAGAAAAGAACAAGAATATTTATCACTAGAAGAGCTTTTAGGAACATTGTACATGGAAACAGGTTATTATCATTTAGTAGGATTAATGAATAATGGTTTATTAAAACAGGCAAATCTTAAAATATTATTAGAAAAAGCTAAAAAATTTGAAGAAGCAAATTTTAAAGGAGTATATCATTTTATTAAGTTCATAGAAAAAATTGAAAATCGTAGTGGAGACTTAAGTCCTGCAAAAATTATTGGAGAAAATGATAATGTAATTAGAATAATGAGTATTCACAAAAGTAAAGGACTAGAATTTCCATTAGTATTTCTTTCAAACACAGGTAAACAATTTAATATGCAAGATATAAAACTAGATCCAATTTTACTTGAACAAGAATTGGGAATAGGAGTAAAATATATAGATTATGAAAATCAAATAGAATATGATACATTATCAAGAAGTGCTGTAAAATCTAAAATAATAACAGAAAATTTAGCAGAAGAAATGAGAGTCCTTTATGTTGCCTTAACAAGAGCAAAAGAAAAACTTATAATAACAAGTGTTATAAATGATTATGAAAAAAGCTTACAAGATTTATTGCAAAGTAAAGACAAATATCCTAAAACAAACGGAAAAATAAATCCAATCTTAGTAAAAAAACAAAAAAGATATATAGATTGGATAACTCTTTCTTATATATATGCAAAAAACGAAATGCAAAATTTAGTAGAATTTAATATATTAAATAAAAATACATTATTAAAACAATTTATTACTCAAAAAGATACTAGTATAGATGTATTAAAAGATTTTGAAAATGCAAAAATCTCTAACGAAGAATATCAAAATATAGATAAGCAAATAACCCAAAAATATTTATATGAAGAAGAAACAAAATTGCCAACAAAAACATCTGTAACTAAAATAAAAGAACTAAAAAATCTTAATAAAATAAAAGAAAAACAGACAGTAGAAAATTCATTAAATAATATTACTTTTTCAGAACCTAATTTCTTAAAAAATAATGTAAGCATACAAATAACACCTGCAAAAAAAGGAAGTTTAGTTCATATGTGTTTACAAAGACTAGAAATAAAAGAAGAATATACTTTAGATGAAATAAAAGTTTTTATCAATAATTTAGTAGAAAAACAAATAATAACACAAGCAGAAAGAAAAAGTATAAATCCAAAGAAAATATATGCTTACACAAAAACAGATTTATGGAAAAAATTAAATAATGCAAAACAGATATATAAAGAACATCCTTTTTATGTTTCAATACCTGCAAAAGAAATTTTTGAAAATGATGTTCAAGAAGAGATTTTAGTTCAAGGGATTATAGATTTGTTTTTTATATCAAAACAAAATGAATTAATATTAGTTGATTATAAAACAGATTATATACAAGAAGGTAAAATAGAAGATTTTGTTGAGAAATATAAAGAACAAGTAGATTTATATAAATATGCTTTAGAAGAGGCTTTTGATAAAAAAGTTGATAAGGTTTATTTATATTCAACATATTTGGAAAAAGAAATTGAATTGTAACCCTTGAACAATATAAGTTACAAATTAATATTATTTGGCAAAACATAGCTGGGGTTTAACAATATGGGGCTTGCCTGCAAAATATTAATATATCAATACTTTTGAGTAATAAGAAGTGAAAAACCATTAACTA
>CALXAU010000031.1 GCA_944386355.1 uncultured Clostridia bacterium | reverse complement strand
GTTGATGGAAAAGTTGTAAAAGCAAAATTAGATTCTAAAGGAAATAAAGAAACAGAACTAGTAAAAAGCAAAAATGGAAAAGAATATTTAAAAGTAGTAAAAGAAGAAGTTATAGTAAAAAAACAAAAAGATAATCCAACAAGACTAAATGCAAGAAGAAAAATCATGAGAAAAACAAATAAAATAAAAGATAGTGAAGGAAACAAAATAGACATACCATCTAAATTATTTAACGAAATAGCACCAAAATATGAAAAAAATGTAGGTGGATATACAAGAATAATAAAAGCTGGTCCAAGAAGAGGGGACGGAGCAGAAGTAGTTATACTACAACTTATATAACAAATAAAATTTGTATAGGAGGGGAAAACACTAAAGTTTTCTACCTCTTTTTCTGATTTGTCCACTTTTCAAAAGCTGTTACATAATATTTAATTAATGCATAAAATGTAATAAACAAAATATTACTATTTTACGGAAAAACAAAAAGAAAATATAAAATTATATAAAGGAAGGAAAGTGCAAAATGATAGGGTTTATATTAAGTACAATATTTTGGACACTTGCATTTTATGGATTGTTTGAAATAATAAAAACAATTATATATATAAGTACATATACAAAATTTAAAGCAGACGGAATATATGTAATTATTGCTGTAAAAAATCAAGAAGAAAGGATAGAGGGGTTTTTACGTTCAACATTATTTAAAATATTATATGGAAAAGAAGAATATTTAAAAAATATAATAGTTGCAGATTTAAAATCAGAAGATAAGACAAAAGAAATTGCCAAAAGGCTATCACAAGAATATGAATGTCTGAAGGTTACTAGTTGGAGAGAATGTAAAGATATCATAGATAATGTAGATCAACAATAGTAATAAAGTATTTTAATTGTTATTAGTTAAGGATTACAATTTACAGTATACTTTATATCATTTACTATAGATAATAATTTTACAGCTGTAAATTGTAAAAATTAATGGTTTAAATATTACTAGTAAATGATTTAAAGATAAATACCAAAAGTATTGATATATTAATATTATTTGGCAAAACATAGCTGGGGTTTAACAGTTCGGGTCTTGCCTGCAAAATATTAATATATCAATACTTTTGAGTAATAAGAAGTGAAAAACCATTAACTATTAACGTTTTAATAATTAGATTCAAACTCTATATATTGAAAAAAAGTTCGTTTTATGATAAACTAAGCAAAAAAAGAAAAGAGGAAAACTATTGGAACTCAATGGAGAATTAATAGATGTAGTATATCAAAATGAAGTAAATAGTTATTTAATAGGAGTTTTAGAAACTGAGGAAGAAATAATAACAATAGTAGGTTATATGCCATTTGTAAAAATAGGAGATAATATAAAAGTAATTGGTAAATATGTAGAGCACAAAGAATATGGAAGACAATTTAAAGTAGATACATTTGAAAAAATAATACCACAAACAGTATCAGCAATAGAAAAATATTTAGCAAATTCAGATATCAAAGGAATAGGTGGAGCAATAGCAAAAAGGATTACAAAAAAATTTGGCGAAGAAACTGTAAATATTATAAGAAATCAACCACAAAAATTAGTAGAAGTAAAAGGAATTACAAAAGAAAAAGCGGAGGAAATATCTCAAGAATTTATAGAGAATTGGGAAGTATGGCAAATAGTTAGTTTTCTTGATAAATTTGGAATAGGAGCACAGCATGCAAAAAAAGTATATAAACTATACGGTATAAATGCAATAGAACAAATAAAAACAAACCCATATATATTGTTAGACATATCGAGAGGAGTAGATTTTAAACAAATAGATAGAGTTGCATTAAGTATTGGGATTAGTGAAGAAAACGAAAAAAGAATACAATATGCAATAAAATATGCATTAATAATAGCTAGTAATAATGGGCATTGTTGTGTTATAAAGCAAAATTTAATAACATTTGTTGAAAAGCTACTAAACATTTCAGAAAGTTTAATAAAAGACAATTTAATAGATTTAAGAGCACAAGATGAAATTATAATAGAAAAAATAGATGAGCAAGAATGGATATATTTAACCTATTTTTATAACACAGAACAAGAAATAGCCGAAAGATTAAGTAAATTAAAAAATAGTAAAAATATAAAAAAAGTTGACAATATAGAAAATCAAATAATAGAAGTAGAAAAACATAATGAAATAAAATTATCTGAGAAACAAAAAGAAGCTATAAAACAAATAAATGAAAACAATGTAGTAATAATAACTGGAGGGCCAGGTACAGGAAAAACAACAATTATAGAAGCAATAATACAAATTTATGAAAAAAGAAAAAATAAAGTAATACTATGTGCTCCAACAGGCAGGGCTGCTAAAAGAATGACCGAAACAACAAAAAAAGAAGCTTCAACATTACATAGATTATTAGAGATAGGAAAAATAGATGAAGAAAGTTTATATAAAAACAATACACAATATGAAGGAATGCCAATCGATGCAGACATAATAATAGTTGATGAAGTATCAATGGTAGATATGTTTTTAATGAATTATTTATTAAAATGTATATACAAAGGAACAAAACTAATATTAGTAGGAGATATTAACCAACTAGCTTCAGTAGGACCAGGAAGTGTATTAAAAGATATAATAGACTCAACAACAATTACAACAGTTTATTTAGATAAAATATTTAGACAAGCTGCAAAAAGTAAAATAATATTAAATGCGCATAGAGTAAATAATGGAGAAAATTTCATAAAAAAACAAGAATTATCTGAAGAAACAAATAATGATTTTTTCTTTATATCAGAAAAATCACAAGAAAAAATATTATTAGAAGTATTGTCATTATGTACAGGAAGATTACAAAATTACGGAAATTATAATTTTTTTGAAAACATACAGATACTAACACCAACTAAAAAAGGAATGCTTGGAACAAAACAATTAAATCAAGAGTTACAACAGATTTTAAACCCTAAGACAGAAAGAACCTTAGAAAAACAATATGGTAGTGTTATTTATAGAACTGGTGATAGAATAATGCAGATAAAAAATAATTATGACATAGAATGGGAAAAAACACAAAATGGAAAAAAAGTTTTTGGAAAAGGTGTTTTTAATGGAGAAATAGGAACAGTAAAAAATATTAATGAAAAAGAAAAACAAATAAAAATACAATATGACGATCAAAAAATAGCATATTATGAATTTTCTGAATTAGAACAAATAGAACATAGTTACGCAATAACTATCCATAAAGCTCAAGGGAGTGAATATGATGTAGTAATAATGGTAATACCACAAGCTGCACCAATGTTACTTACAAGAAACCTATTATATACAGGAATAACAAGAGCAAAAAAACTTTTAATAATAATAAGCACAGAAAATATAATTCAATATATGATACAAAATGTTGATATAAAAAAAAGAAATACTGGACTAAAATTTAAATTAAAAAATTTTAGGTCATAAAGGAGAAAATATAAAAACTTTAAAAGAATATTTAAAAAAAGAGCAATTAGAAGAAATATTAAATTTAATATATCCACAAACGTGTGGAATATGTGGAAAACTATCTAAAGAAACTCCTTGCAAAAAATGTAGAATTTTATTACAAATATATGCTGAGTGTGAAATAGAAAAAATAGAAAACTCATATTATAACAATTTAATATATATTTTTAAATATGAGGGAATTATAAGGAAAAGATTAATAGATTATAAATTTAATGAGAAAAATTATTTATATAAAACATTTGTGAATTTTACATTAAATGAAAGTAGGATAGTTGAAAAAATAAAAACTTATGATACAATTATACCAGTACCAATAAGTACTAAAAGAAAGATGCAAAGAGGATATAATCAAAGCTTTTTAATAGCAAAAAAAATAGCCAAAAGCTTGAATTTAGAAATTATTAATAATTGCTTATATAAAGATAAAAACATTATAGAACAAAGCAAATTAAACAAAGAAGATAGGCAAAAAAATATACAAGGAGTATATAAATTAATAAATAAAGAAAAATTGAAAAACAAAAAAATTTTATTGATAGATGATATATATACAACAGGTAGCACAGTAAATGAGTGTAGTAGAACACTTAGACAAGCTGAAATAAAAGAAATAGGTGTGTTTACGATTGCAAAAGATTAAACATATAATGTTCTAACTAAACATACAAAGTTAATGAGATATCAAATTAGTGATAAAGACTAGCTTGTGTAGAGAAATAAAGTATTTAATGTACTTAAAGTGATTTTAATTCACGTAAAGAAAGGATGTTAGAAAATATGGAAGATTTAGTAGAAAGTATTTTAGATTATGTGAGATCAGATTATACAGATTATGCAGTTATGATTAATGGAGAATGGGGATCTCGGAAAAACTTATTTCTGGAATAATAAAGTAAGAAAAAAAATTGAAACTATGCAATTAAATGGAAAAAAATATACAACAATTTATATGTCTTTATATGGAATTTCAAATTTGGAAGAAATAAGTAAAAAAATATTTATAGAAACAACACAACTAATGGACAAAAATTTAAGAAAATTTATGGACTCACATAAACAAACAACAATACCAGAATATGCTAAAAAAGGAATTGATATGGCAAACTTTTTTGGTGTAACACAAAGCGGAGACAAAGTAAAATATTCTGATTTCTTTTCAACAGATGATAAGGTTTTATGCTTTGATGACTTAGAAAGAGCAAATGTAGATGTAATAGACATTTTAGGATATATAAATAATTTTGTTGAACACGATCATATAAAAACAATTATAATATGTAATGAAAAGGAATTATCTACTAAATTAAAAAGTTCAAATATTGAAATGAAAACTTTTATTGCAACATATCTTTTAGACAAGCAAGGAGACCTAAAAGATACAGACAAGCCAATGGTAGAGAAAATAAGAGATAAAATAGAGCATGTATTTGATAAGGCAAATGATTATGAAAGAATTAAAGAAAAGCTTATAGGAGAGACTTTTGAATATGCACCTAAGTTTGATTATATAATAAATGGACTACTAATGAGATATGAAAATAATCAAGATTTAATTAGATTTTTAAGGGAAAATACAGGTTTAATAATAACTACATTTAATAGAAGTGGAACAAGAAATTTAAGAATATTAAAACATGCTCTAAATGATTTCAAAAAAATATATGAAATGGTAAGTAAATATTATCAAAATACTAGTAATAGAGTAATTCAAACAATGTTGATATTCACAATTGCAGTCTCTTTTGAAATAAAAGCAGGAAGAATTACAAAAGACAAATTTTTAAATATAAAAGATAACGAAGAATATAAATCATTATTAGTATCATCAAGAGTTTTATTAGATAATAGACAATTTTATATAAAAGAATTTGATAATAATTATTATTACAATTTTAAAGCAGATTATAGATTTTTTAAATTTATAGAATATTATGTAAGAACAAGAATTTTTGATATGAAAATATTTAAAGAAAATATGGAAACTATTAGAAATACCATAGATTTAGAAAATTTGCCAGCATATAAAAGATTACTCACAGAAGAATATTGGAAAATACCAGACGATCAATTTAGTGATTTAATAGAAGAAATATTAGAAGATATAAAAAAAGGAGAAATAGAATTAATAGACATAGTAAAAATATTTGCATATTTTCAATATTTTGCAAAAAGAGGATTAATAAAATATGATATAAAAACACTAAAAAGTCTATTTTTCAATGGAATGAATATCGCATCATTAAAATCTAAATATTGTCCAAATGTAGAAGAAGAACTAGGAAAAGTAATAATACAAACAGCAGGAGAAGATTTAGATGATGTAATGAGACATTTTAATAAATTAAATATACAATTATTAGAAAAATTATATAGAGAAAAAGCAGATGAAATATTTAAATGTATACCTATGAAAATGGAGCTTTTTTATGAAAGATTTGACAAAGAATGTATGGATATACCAATCTTTAAATATTATGATGTATATCAAATTTTTCAAAGAATATCTTGTGCAACAAATGAAGATATAATGCTAATAAAAGAAAAATTAGCTAATAGGGCAAGTAAAAATTTTGAAAAAATAAAAGATGAATTTAATAATATAAACCAACTAAAAAGTATAATTGACGAATATTTAAAAGGAAAAGAAACAACAATAAAAAATGTAATGTTAAATGATTTTTCTAAAGAATTGGGATATATTTTAGAAAAAAATAGATATTCAGTAAAAAAAGAAGTAAAGATAGAAGATAAGCATTGGAGACAAAATGTAAAAAAGAACAATAGATATAATCGATATAATAGAACTAAGAAAAACAAAGAAAATTATTATAATAAAAAAATTGAAATAAAAAAAGTATAAATATTTTACTTATTTAATTTTATCTTACAGGATAAAGGGTTTGCTTAATTATATAGTTTGAACTTCCTTTATTAAAAATATTAACTACTAAAAACTTTATTAAATTCTTAAGTTACACAAATTAAAGTGAAAATAAAATATTTATTTTCACTTTAGTCTCAAAATTACTATTTAATGGTATAAAGATAAATATAAGAAACAGTTTATATATTTTTTTTTAATTTGAATGTAACTATATTTCCATTTGACTACCTAAAAAAGTAGCGGCAGATTGTGCAACTTTTTTTTCTACTTCATTCATTTTTGTATTTGCCTCTTTAGACATTAAAATAACAGTCCCAATAGTATCACCATTAGAAATAATAGGATAAACAATTTGAGAATTGTATTTTTTATCTTTATTATCATTTTTTGTTATAGGCATAGCAATATCACTATTATCTTTACTAGTATAGACTTCTTTATCTTCCATTAATTGTTCTAATTCTTTACTAACATCTTGTTCTAAATACTCTTTTTTAGAACCACCAGATACAGCAATTATTGTATCTTTATCTGTTATACATGCAATATGACCTGTTGTTTTAGATAAAGTTTCAGCATATCCAGTAGCAAATTCTGAAAGCTCGCCAATAGGAGAATATTTTTTAAGTATTATTTGACCTTCTCTATCAGTAAAAATTTCTAAAGGATCGCCTTCTTTAATTCGTAAAGTTTTTCTAATTTCTTTTGGAATTACTACTCTTCCTAAATCATCTATTCTTCTTACAACACCTGTTGCTTTCATAAATTTCCTCCTTTTTTAATTTATGTCTACTACTATTATTTCAAAAGAATGTGAAAATATACATTTTTAACTAAAGTTTGAAATCTTTTTTCTTGATTTTTTAGTGATTTTGCAATATAATAAAACACAGAAAAATAACGAAAAAATAAGGAAAGGAAAGAAGAAATGAAAGCAAAAGAAATAAGAAATAAATATTTAAAATTTTTTGAAAAAAATGGACACAAAATTATTCCATCTGCACCATTAATTCCAGAAAACGATCCTTCAGTATTATTTACAACAGCAGGAATGCAACCATTAGTACCATATTTATTAGGTGAAAAACATCCAGCAGGAACAAGACTTACAGATTATCAAAAATGTGTAAGAACAGTTGATATAGAAGAAGTTGGAGATAATAGACATTTAACATATTTTGAAATGCTTGGAAATTGGTCTTTAGGAGATTATTTTAAAGAAGAATCTATACAAATGAGCTTTGACTTTTTAACAAAAGAATTAGAAATACCTGTGGAAAAATTATCAGTAACATGTTTTGCTGGAGATGAAGATGCACCAAGAGATGATGTATCTGCAAAATGTTGGGAAAAAGCAGGAATACCAAAAGAAAGAATTTACTTTTATGGCAAATCAGATAATTGGTGGATAGCAGGAGAAGAAGGACCATGTGGACCTGATACAGAAATGTTTTATGATACAGGAAAACCTGCATGTGGATCAGATTGTCAGCCTTCTTGTGATTGTGGAAAATATGTAGAAATATGGAATAATGTATTTATGGAGTATTTTAAACATAAAGACGGAAAATATACAAAATTAGTACAAAAAAATGTTGATACAGGATTAGGATTGGAAAGAATGACAATGCTACTTCAAGGAAAAGAAACTCCTTTTGATACTGAACTATTTGCTCCAATAATGCAAAAACTAGCTGAATTAGCAAAAAATGACAATATACAAAGTAGAAGAATAATTGCAGAACATCTTCGTTCAAGTATGATGATAATATCAGACGGAGGAAGACCAAGTAATATAGATAGAGGATATATATTAAGAAGACTTATAAGAAGAATGATAAGACATTTAAATAAAATAGAAATACCTTTGCAAGAACTTTCCACATTAATTGAAATAAATGTGGAAAACTTAAAAGAAATGTACCCAGAGCTAGAAAAAAATAAAGATATAATAAAAAATGTAATAATAGAAGAAAAAGAAAAATTCACAAAAACTTTAGCACATGGGGAAAGAGAATTTGAAAAAGAAATGAAAAAAGCAAAAGAAAATGGTTTAACACAAATACCAGGAGAAATTGTTTTTAAATTATATGATACTTATGGTTTTCCACCAGAAGTAACTAAAGAATTAGCAACAGAAAAAGGCTTTACAATAGAAGAAGACAAATTTCAAGAACTATTTAAAAAACATCAAGAAAAATCAAGGCAAGGAGCAACTCAAAAATTTAAAGGAGGACTTGCAGATCAAAACGAAAAAACAATTAGTTATCATACAGCAACACATCTTTTGCACCAAGCTTTAAAAACAGTATTAGGGGATCATGTGAAACAAAGTGGTTCAAATATCACAGAAGAAAGATTAAGATTTGACTTTACACATCCACAAAAAATGACAAAAGAAGAAATACAAAAAGTTGAAGATTTAGTAAATGAACAAATAAAAAGAGATTTAAAAGTTAAATGTGAAGAAATGACATATGAAGATGCCAAAAAATCTGGTGCAATTGGCTTATTTACAGACAAATATGGAGAAAAAGTAAAAGTATATACAATTGGAGATTTCAGTAAAGAGATTTGCGGAGGACCACATGTAACACATACAGGAGATATGGGAACATTTAAAATAAAAAAAGAAGAGTCTAGTTCATCTGGAATAAGACGTATAAAAGCGGTCTTAATAAAATAATGCTATATTAAATATAACTGTACTAAGTTTACTTGCATAAAATTGGCAAGACAGAAAGTAGTAATCACTTCACTACTGTTTTAAAGAATAAAAATATATGAAAGGAATAATGATAAATGAATGATTGTTTATTTTGCAAAATTATAAAAGGAGATATACCTTCAGATAAAGTTTATGAAGATGAAGAAATTTTAGCTTTTAAAGATATCAATCCAGCAGCACCAATACACATTTTAGTAATTCCAAAAAAACATATTAGTTCTTTAATTGATATAGAACCAGAAGATGAAATGTTAATTGGAAAAATATATTCTGTAATAAATAAAATAGCAGAACAACAAGGAGTAAAAGAAAAGGGTTATAGAGTAATAGTTAATTGCGGAGAAGATGGTGGACAAGAAGTAATGCATTTACATTTTCATCTTTTAGCAGGTAGAAAGTTAGGAGAAAAGATTATTTAGCATAAACTATACACTTTTTATTAAAACTATGGTATAATAGAAATAGAAAAAGTAAATTTTGTGTAGGAGGGAGATATTATGTTTGAAAAAAAATATAGTAAAGCTCTAACAATTACTTTGGTAGTATCAATAATAGCAATTGTTGGTTTATTAGGTTTTTTAGGATATGAGCTGTATCAAAAAAATAAAATCGAAAAAGAGGCTGCAAGTAGTGTTGATGAGTTTGGACAAGACTTTCTAGTAGAAGAAGGGCCAACACAAGAAAATGTAGCTGAAACAGACGGAAATACAAGCTTATCAGACCAAATAGATACAACACAAACAACAACACCTACAGGACAAACTAAAACAAAAAAATTGTATTTAGATAAATATCCAATGGCTGGAACAATGGAAATTCCTAAAATTAATTTTAAATATCCTGTATTAGAAGAACCTTCTAAAAAAGCAATAGAAGTAGCTGTTGCAGTTTTATATCCAGTAGGTCAAGAATTAAATACACCAGGAAATATTGTAATATTTGGACATAATTATAGAAATGGTCTATTCTTCTCAAACAATAAAAAATTAGAAATAGGAGATAAAATTTATATAACAGATAATAACAATAAAAAAGTTACATACACTATATATAATAAATTCGAAACAAATTCAGAAGATACATCATTCTACCAAAGAGACACAGCAGGAAAAGCTGAAATAACATTATCTACATGTACAGATAATAGTGATAATCAAAGACTTATTATACTTGCAAGAGAAGATTAATTATTAAATAAAATTTAAACCTTAAATTATTTATATTCAATATAAATAATTTAAGGTTTTTTCTAACAATTTATTAAAATATAAACTTTTATATAAATATAGCATTTATTATTTTCTACACATACTAGCAGTAAAATTACTCCAAATCGAACAACATGACAAAACCACTTTACTTGGTCGCTTGTGAAGTCTACACTTTTGTAATAAATAGAGATTGAACAATAAATTTAAGCAAAATAATTATCCTGTAGATAAGAGTATGAACTTTTTGAAAAAAATACTTTATTTTTATAATCAAATTTTATATAATGTAATGCAATAAGACAAACCTAAATAAACTTAAGATATGAGAGAAAATTAGTTTGAAAGAAATCGTTTCATAACTATGTGTGCCTTCGAGTGAAGCAAGAAAGGAATGGAATTAAAAATGACTAAAAAAGAAGCCAAAAAAAGAATAGAAGAATTAAGAAAAAAAACAAATTATTATGCACAAAAATATTATGATGAAGATAATCCAGAAATAACCGACTATGAATATGATATGTTAATGCTAGAATTACGTAATTTAGAAAAAGAATATCCAGAATATATAAACAAAGAATCATTAACTCAAAAAGTAGGAGGAACAGTAAAAGAAGGATTTGCAAAAGTAACACATGAAGTACCATTACAAAGCCTTCAAGATGTATTTAGTTTTGAAGAAATAGAAGAATTTTTACAAAGAATGGAAGAAAAAGCAAAAGAAAATAATATAGAAGAAATAAATTATGTTGTTGAAACAAAAATAGATGGATTGTCATCAGCAATAGAGTATAAAAATGGAGAGTTTGTAAGAGGGGCAACTAGAGGAAATGGATTAATAGGAGAAGATGTTACAAATAATATAAAAACAATAAAATCAATTCCAATGAATTTAAAAGAAAAAATAGATATTATAGTAAGAGGAGAAGTATTTATTTCTAAAAATAATTTTGAAGAATTAAATAAAAAAAGAGAAGAAGAGGATCAAGAATTATTTGCAAATGCAAGAAATGCTGCTGCTGGGTCTTTAAGACAATTAGATAGCAATATAACAAAACAAAGACCTTTAGAAATCTACTTTTTTAATGTACAAAAGATAGAAGGAAAAAATTTTAATTCACATTTTGAAGAATTAGAGTATTTAGAAAAATTAGGATTTACTGTAAATCCAATAAAAATATTATGCAAAACCAAAGAAGAAATATTTAATGCAATAGAGGAAATAGGAAGGAAAAGAGAAGAATTAAGCTTTGGAATAGATGGTGCTGTAATAAAAATAGATAATTTAAGGTTTAGAGAGATCTTAGGTTCAACTTCAAAAGTTCCAAGGTGGGCAATTGCTTATAAGTATCCACCTGAGAGAAAAGAAACAGTATTAAAAGATATAATGTGTCAAGTTGGTAGAACAGGTGTAATAACACCTATGGCAATACTAGAACCAGTAAAAATCGCCGGATCTACAGTATCTAAGACTACACTTCATAATGAGGATTTTATTAAACAGAAAAATTTAAAAATAGGAGATACTGTAATTGTACAAAAAGCTGGAGATGTAATTCCAGAAATTGTAGGAGTAAACGAAAAAAAACGTACTGGAGAGGAAATAGATTTTAAAATGCCAAAAAAATGTCCTGTGTGCGGAGCTGATGCAATAAGAGAAGAAGGAGAAGCAGCTTTGCGTTGTACTCGGAGTTGAATGTCCAGCAAAATTATTTAGAAATTTAGTGCATTTTGTATCAAGAGAAGCAATGAATATAGAGGGGCTAGGAGAAAACATAATTAAACAATTGTTAGATAATAAATTAATAGAAAATATAGCTGATATATATACAATATCTTTTGAAGAGATAGCTTCATTAAAAAAGAATGGAAAAAAATTTGCACAAAATTTAATAGATAGTATAGAAAATAGTAAACAAAATGATTTATATCAATTAATTACAGCATTAGGAATACGCCATGTAGGAAATAAAGCTTCTAAAGTTTTAGCTAGGAAATATAGAACAATTGATAATTTGGCCAAGGCAAGTTTTGAAGATTTAAGTGCTATTAATGATATAGGACCAATTGTTGCAAATAGTATTAAGGAATTTTTTGAACAAGAACAAACACTAGATTTAATTAAAAAATTAAAAGAAGCTGGAGTAAATATGAATAGTAAAGAAGAAGAAATTCAGGATAATAGATTTGAAGGAAAAACATTTGTATTAACAGGAAGTTTAGAAAATTACACAAGAGGAGAAGCTTCTAATATTATAGAAAAATTTGGAGGAAAAACTTCGGGAACAGTATCTAAAAAAACAGATTATGTATTAGCAGGAGAGGATGCTGGAAGTAAATTAACAAAAGCACAAAATTTAGGAGTAACAATTATTTCTGAAAAAGAATTTGAAGATTTAATAAAATAATACAAAATATGCTTAAGAGAGGATGAGATAAAAATGGAAAATTATACTTTTGAAGATATGTGGGAAGATTTAAATAATGGGTATGAAATACATTATACATATTTAAATAATAGATATTCATTATTTAAAACTGCAAATAATTGTTATACCCAAAAATTGTTAATACAAGATAAAAAGAATCCTGGATCTAAAATATTAATCTTAACTCTAAAAAGAGTAAAGGAACTATATCCACATATGGAAGATATTGAATATCATGTGGGGATATCAAATGATTAAAATATCTAATTATAGATAATTTAAAAATAATATAGAATTATTATTTTGGAAGAAAATTTTCTTATTTGCAACAACTGAAAATATAAATAAATTTAATTTAAAAACATAAAGATTACATAAAAAACGATTTTTAAACACAAATTTATCATAAATTAAATATAAAATGAAAAAAGTATTTTATTAGATAAATCTTCGAAGTATTATTGTTACAACTGAAATTTATCAAAAAAATAATAAAGATAAGAGGAAAATAATGAAAAACATAAAATATCTATTTATTTTAATAATTTTAATAATTACTATAATATTAATTTTTATAATATTTATAAATTTCTATGTAATAAATTCAACTAAAAATAATATTTTAGAAAAGGAAAAAATTTCAGAGAAAGAAAATTTTGATTGTATTTTAATATTAGGTGCTGGTATATGGGGAAACAACCCAAGTCCAATGTTAGAAGATCGACTAATTCAAGGAATTTCGTTATATAAGGAGAGAATAGCACCTAAAATTATAATGAGTGGAGATCATGGTAAAGAGGAATATAATGAAGTACAAGTTATGAAAGACTATGCCATAAAAGAAGGAGTACCGTCAGAAGATATATTTATGGATCATGCAGGGTTTTCATCTTATGATAGTATATATAGAGTAAAAGAAATATTTAAAAAAAAAAAAATACTTATAATTACACAACAATACCATTTGTATAGAGCATTACATATTGCTAAGAAATTAGAATTAGAAGCATATGGTGTAGCATCAAACTTAAGGGAGTATCCAAATCAATTATTTAGAGAAATTAGGGAAATTTTTGCAAGAAATAAAGATTTTGTAAAATGTTATTTTAAACCAGAGCCAACTTTTTTAGGAGAAAAAATTCCAATTACAGAAAATGGAGATATTACAAATGATTAAAAATTATAGAGAAATAGATACTTACTAAAGTTTATATAAATTAAACAACTTTCCGATTTGTTCATATTTGCTTTGAGTTGCAAAAATAAAAAGTTTCATAGTGATTTCTATAAAATAAAAAAGAAAGAGGAGATACAAATGGCTATTATAATTGAAGGAAAAGTACTAGCAAAAAAAATAAGAGAACAATTAAAAATAAAATGTGATGAAATAAAAGAAAAAAATATAATTCCTAAACTTGCAGTTATAATGGTTGGAGATAACCCAGCTTCTAAAATATATGTAAAAAATAAAAGTAAAGCATGTGAAGAAGTAGGAATACAATATGAAGAATTTTTATTGCCAGAAGATACAAATCAAGAAGAACTATTAGAACTAATACAAAAACTTAATGAAGATAAAAAAATACATGGGATATTACTTCAAAGTCCTGTTCCAGAAAATATAGATATCATGAAAGCTTTTGAGAAAATAGATTATAGGAAAGATGTTGACGGATTTAATCCTATAAATGTTGGAAAATTAGCTACAAATCAAGATTGTTTTGTTTCTTGTACACCATATGGGATTATAAAAATGTTTGAAGAATATAATATCGATTTAGAAGGAAAAAATGTAGTAATACTAGGAAGAAGTAATATAGTAGGAAAACCGCTTGCACAATGTTGTTTACAAAAAAATGCAACAGTAACAATATGTCATTCAAAAACTAAAAATTTAAAGGATATAACTAAAAATGCAGATATTTTAATATCTGCAATAGGAAAAGAAAAATTTGTTACACAAGATATGATAAAAAACAATTCAGTAATAATAGATGTAGGAATAAATAGAACTAAAGAAGGAAAAGTTGTTGGAGATGTAGATTTTGAAAATATAAAAGAAAAAGCAAGTTATATAACACCTGTTCCAGGGGGAGTAGGACCAATGACGATTGCAATGTTATTAAATAATGTAATAAAAGCAACTCAAAAAAATTTGAGGAATAAAGATTAGAGTAAATTAAAAAAATTTAAACAGTAATAAAAAATACAATACATGGTAATAAAATTTATTTTTGAAGTAGTAACATTTTATACGAGAAAGGATTAAAAATATTATAGAAGAAAACAAAATAGAAGCTAAAAAATATTGGATATGGTTAAGTAAAATATCTGTAAATAGAAGTAGAAAAATTAAAAAAATGCTAGACAATAATATAACTCCATTGCAAATATTTAATTTTAATAAAAATGAATTAATAAATCGATTTAATATAGAAGAAGAATTTGCAGAACACATTTTAGATAAAGAAATAAGAAAAAAAGTAAATAAAGATCTAGAATATATGCTAAAAAATAAAATAGATTATATAACTTTTCAGGAAGATAAATACCCTCAATTATTAAAATTTATAAATGATCCTCCAATAGGTTTATACATAAAAGGAAATTCAAATATATTAAATCAAAAAAGCATTAGTATAATAGGTGCAAGGATTTGTTCTAATTATGGAAAAAATGCTACTATATACTTTGCAAAAGAATTGTCAAAAAGAAATATTAATGTAATAAGTGGTCTTGCCAAAGGAATAGATAGTTTTTCGCATATAGGAACTATACAAAATGGAGGAAAAACAATTGCTATACTTGGAAATGGTTTAGATAAAATTTATCCAGAGGAAAATAAATTTCTAGCAGAAAAAATATTAGAAACAAATGGTGCAATAATTTCTGAATATCCAATAAATTCAAAAATAGAAAAAATAAATTTTCCAGCTAGAAATAGAATAATTAGTGGAATGACTACTGCAATATTAGTAGTAGAAGCTAAGAAAAAAAGTGGTGCTCTAATTACAGTAGATTATGCACTTGAGCAAGGAAAAGAAATATTTGTAGTTCCAGGAAATATAAATTCTGTTTTTTCAGTAGGAACTAATGAATTAATAAAACAAGGAGCTACACTAGTAAGCTCCGTAAAAGATATTTTAAATATTGTTTTTAAATGACAAGAAATTAATATTAATAAAACAAGGAGCTATGTTAATAAGCTCCTTAAAAGATATTTTAAATATTGTTTGAAAATGATAAGAATTTAATATTAACAAAATAAGGAACTACATTAGTAAACTTTATAAATCTGTAAGTTGCTCCAATCGCATTCACTAATACTCATTTGGTCGTATGCACAGTGTGTTTTCAAAATGATAATAATAATTTTAAGTTGACAGCATTGTGTAAAAAGTAACATATTGTAAATGTAACTTATAGAGCATTTACGATTTATTTAAATAAAATATAACAAAAACTAATTAAAGAATAGCACCTAACACTAAAATTCCTAAATTATCTTTATAGATTTCATCAAATTGTGAAATAGGTAATGGATTACTTCCAATACCTGCTTCTATTGTATAACCAGGTTTTCTATAATTTTGTAAGAACCAATCTTTGTATCCAGCAAAGCTTGAAGAATAAGGTACATCTGCCAATAAATAACCACTAACCTTAGAAAATTGTTCACCAATAGTTTTAGCGATTGAAGGAGCATAATCTTGAAATTGCCAATAAATTTCTTTCCCTTGAGTATGATAGGCAAGAACTAAAGAAAAAGAATGAGATAATGTAAACTGATATAAAGCTAAAGATTCTGGTTCTGACAAAGGGGCATAACCTACAAAATCTCTTGGTGCTGGTCCAGTAAAACCTTGTTCATATTTTATTTCTTTAGCTTGTTCCCAACCGGCAGGAAATTGTAAGTTTAAATCTACACCTGTGGGTTTAAAAATATACCAACCATAAAGAAATTTTAATAAAATGCAGTAATCATCTATATTACAGAGTATTTCAAATTA
The DNA here is from genome assembly GCA_944386355.1 of uncultured Clostridia bacterium. GTDB lineage: Bacteria > Bacillota > Clostridia > TANB77 > CAG-508 > CAG-269. Next base: position 6 of record CALXAU010000031.1, on the reverse strand, counting down.
GTTGAA
>CALXAU010000030.1 GCA_944386355.1 uncultured Clostridia bacterium | reverse complement strand
CTGAAAAATAAAAAAATTTTTTCAGATAAGCAGAATAAACTATTTAGTGCATTATTAGAACAAGGTTACGATTATAAGATTATAGCTAGAGAATGCAATTTAACAGTAAGAGACGTAATTTCTAAAGCAAACAGATTATTTGAATTTGGATTTTTAGATAAAGAACAAGTAACAGAAACATATATAAAAAGACAAGTAAGAAATGAAAAAAAATTGGATGAGGAAAGAACAAAAGGATATGAAAAACTAATAAAAGAAATTCAACTGTTTAAGAAACTAGAAGAAAGATGTATGGAGATTATAAAGTTAGGAAAAACAGAAAATAGAAATAAACAATTAATTAAATATATAGATTTATGCCAAAAGCTATATAATAATTTTAATGAAATGTCTTTCAAAACCGTAGGCACTCTTCAAAATGTTTTAAAATATTTAAAATGGACAAAAATGTCGGATAATTTATTTTGTATTAAAGCATGTATTTCTAAAAAGGATTTTAAAAGTGCAAATGGACATATTACATTTTGCATGAATAATCCAAAATTAACTTTAGAAGAAAAGAAAAAATTACAAGAACTAAGAACTGCGATTGTAGAAGCGAAGAGAAAGGATACAGCAATGCAATTAATAGGTTTAGGATATCCTATAGAAGAAATAATGAGAATTACAGGAGTTAGAGAGGTAGATATTAGAGAAATGAAGAAAAATATGAGAAATACAGAAGGAGTTACTGAAAATGAAAAAAATGAGTTAAAACTTGGATAAATACTAAAAATTCTATAAAAAAACATAAATAATTATATATAAAAAAATAGAAAATACAGAAAAATATATAATTATATGTGCAAAAAAAGATCATTATAGTAATAATAAAAATTAAATATATTATACAAGGAGGTTGGTATGATTGAAATAATATTTAATAAAAGCGAAAATAGATCAATAGCATATGATAATAATATCGAAATAGGAGAATGTGTTTTTGTAGAAACAAAAGACTGTTGGAATATAGTGCATACAGAAGTAGACAAATTATATCAAGGTCAAGGAATTGCACTAAAATTAGTACAAAATATTATACAAAATGCAAAAAAATTTGATAAAAGAATTATTGCAGAATGCTCTTATGCAAGAAAAGTATTAGAACAGAAAAAAAGTATATAATAATATGTTTTGAGCATTAGGAAATAATATGAAACTTTAAGTTGCTTAGGCTTAAAGTGAAAATAAATAATATATATTTTATTTTCAAAAGAAAGGAAAGAAAATAAAAATGAAAAAAATAGTATTAATAGACGGAAACAGTATAATGAATAGAGCATTTTATGGAATAATGGGTAGTAAAATGTTAATGACAAAAGAAGGAACATATACAAATGCAATATATGGTTTTTTAGCAATTTTATTTAAAATATTAGAAGACATAAACCCAGAATACCTAGTAGTTGCATTTGACTTAAAAGCACCAACCCAAAGGCACAAGTTATATGAAGGATATAAAGCAACAAGAAAAGGAATGCCAAACGAACTTGCAGAACAAATGCCAATAATAAAAGAAATACTAAGAGCAATGAATATAGATATAATAGAAAAAGAAGGATATGAAGCAGACGATATTTTAGGAACACTTTCTCGTTATGGAGAAAAAAATGATCTAGAAGTAACAATATTATCAGGAGACAGAGACACATTTCAACTTGCAACAGACAAAGTAACAATACGTATTCCAAGAACAAAAGCAGGAAAAACAGAAACAGAAGAATATAATAGAGAAAAAATTATAGAAACTTATGGAATAGAGCCAAAGCAATTAATAGAAGTAAAAGGATTACAAGGAGATACATCTGATAATATACCAGGAGTACCAGGAATAGGAGAAAAAACAGCACTATCACTTATAAAAGAATATAATTCAATAGAAAATCTATATGAAAAACTAGAAAAAGGTGAAAGCAATATAAAAGGAAAACAAAAAGAAAAACTAGAGCAAAATAAAGAACTAGCATTTTTGTCAAAGACTTTAGGAACCATTAATTTAGAAGTACCTATAGAAGACACTCTAGAAAACTTTAAAGTAGAAGAGTGGGACAAGCAAAAAGTCTTTGAAATTTTTGAAAAGTTAAGATTCCAAAGATTTATAGAAAGATTTAATCTAAGAGAAGAAAAAAAGCCGAAAGAGGAAGAAATATTATTTGAAGTTAAAGAAAAAAGCAAAGAAGAAATTATTAAAATAATAAAAAATAACCAAGAAATGATTTTTTATTTAGAAACATGTCAAGACTTAAAACAAGAGAAAATATTAAAAGAAAAAATAAAAGAACTAAGTATATACAATGAAAAAACAAATGAAAGTTATTATATTAAATTAGAAGAAGAAAAGGAAATAATTGATTTTAAGGAAGTATTAGAAGATTCAGAAATAAAAAAAGTAGGAATCAATTTAACAAAATCATATATTTTATTAAAACAAATTGGAATAACACTAACAGGAATAGACTATGACATACAAATAGCAGGATATATTTTAGATCCTACAAAAAATAAATTAAATATTGACAATTTAAGTTTAGATTATCTAGATATAGATGTTTCTGGCTATTTAGAAGAAAAAGGAATAAAAAAAGAGCAAAAGCAAATGAATTTATTTGAAAATAATATTGAAGAAAATATTGACGAAAAGACCAAAAATATAATAACATTATATTCATATTTAATTTATAAAATAAAGCAAAAAACAAAACAAGAAATTGAAAAAATTAATGCACAAGATTTATTCAGCAAAATAGATATGCCAACAGTGGAAGTACTATCAAATATGCAATGGAATGGTATGTATGTAGATGAACAAGAATTAAATAAATTTGGGGAAGAATTAAAAAATAAAATAGAAATAAAGACAAAAATGATCTATGAAATGGCAGGGGAAGAGTTCAATATTAACTCAACAAAACAATTAGGAGAAATATTATTTGAAAAAATGAAACTTCCTATTTGTAAAAAAACAAAAACAGGATATTCAACAGATGTAGATGTATTAGAAAAATTAAAAAATGAACACCCAATAATTAAAGAATTATTAGAGTATAGACAGTTTGTAAAATTAAATTCAACATATGTAGAAGGATTAAAACAATATATAAATCCAGTAACTAAAAGAATACATTCATTTTTTCATCAAACAATAACAGCAACAGGAAGAATAAGTTCTACAGAACCTAATTTACAAAACATTCCAACAAGATTTGAACTAGGAAAAAGAGTCAGAAAAATATTTAAACCAAAAGAAGGATATATTTATATAGATGCAGACTATTCACAAATAGAATTAAGAGTTCTTGCACATATTTCGCAAGATGAACACATGATAAAAGCATTTAAAGAAGGACAAGACATCCATAAACAAGCTGCCTCAAAAGTATTTAAAACGCCAATAGAGGAAGTTTCTAAAGAACAAAGAAGTGCCGCAAAAGCAGTAAATTTTGGAATAGTATATGGAATAAGCGATTTTGGTCTTGCAGAACAACTTGGAATATCAAGAAAACAAGCTAAAGAATATATAGAAGAATATTTAAGCCAATACCCAGGAATAAAAAATTTTATGGAAAATATAATAGAGCAGGCAAAAGAAAAAGGATATGTCGAAACATTATATCATAGAAGAAGATATATTCCAGAATTAAAATCAAATAGTTATACTGTAAGACAATTTGGTAATAGAGTAGCAATGAACACGCCAATACAAGGTACAGCAGCAGATATTATGAAAATTGCTATGATAAAAGTAAAAAACGAAATAGAAAAAAGAAATTTGCAGTCAAAAATAGTTTTGCAGGTACATGATGAAATGATGATAGAAGCAAAAATAGAAGAAAAAGAAGAAATAAAAGAAATTTTAAAACAATCAATGGAAACAGCAATAGATCTAAAAGTACCATTAATAGCAGAAATAGGAGAAGCTCAAAACTGGTATGATTGTAAGTAATAGATAGGAGAGAAAATTTTGAAATATAAAAAAATAATAATCTTATTATTAATAATATTTGTTATTTTTATACTTCTAGGTCCATTACAAATTCAAAAAAAAGTATTAATGAAAATCTATCCTAAAGAATATGAAGAAATAGTAGATTTAAATTCTGAAAAATATAATGTAGATAAAAATCTTATTTTTGCAATAATAAAAGCGGAAAGCAACTTTAATGAAAAAGCACATTCATCAAAAGGTGCAAAAGGTTTAATGCAATTAATGGAAAGTACAGCAAAAGATGTATTAAAAGGAACACAGATACAAATTACAGATGAAGAATTAGAAGAAAAAATATTTGATGTAAATATAAACATAGAACTAGGAACAAAATATATTTCTACATTAATAGAAAAATACGAATCAATAGAAATTGCATTAACAGCATATAATGCAGGAATAGGTACAGTAAATAATTGGATAGAAAAAGGAATATTAAAATCAGACGGTTCTGATATAGAAAATATTCCTTACAAAGAAACAAACACATATGTTAGAAAAATATTAAGAGATTACAAAATATATGAAGATTTATATGGATAAGTACAACAGTGAGTGTAACAACTGGATTTGTGCCTTTTGGAAAGGAATGAGATAAAAAATGTTAATAGAACAACTAATATTTACAATAATTGCATTTTCTTTATTTGTAGCAATATTTACTAAAATGATATTAAAAAATGATACAAGTTATATTACAATATTAATTATACAAACAATAGGTATAGTTATTAATTTTTTAGAAGTATTATTTCAAATAAAAATAAATACATTATTATTTATTTTAAAATATATATTTGCAATATTTTTGCCAATCCTAATACTAGTTTTAGAAAAAAATGGTAAAAGTTATTTTGCAATTATTAATCTTTTAAAAGCAAAATTTTACTTAAAATGTGGAAATAATAAAAAAGCAAAAAAAATTCTGATAAAATTAACAACTAAAAAGCCGGAAAATGCAAAAGCACATAGACTTTTAGCAGAATTATACGAAAAAGAAGGTGGCACAAGAAAAGCTATAGATGAATATGTACAAGTAATAGATAATGATAAAACTGATTATGCATCATATTTTAAAATAGCAGATTTATTATATGAATTGGATAAAAAAGACGAAGCAGCAGAAATGTTAACAAATTTACTAAATAAAAAACCAGATTATCAAGAAGCAACTCAAATTTTAGGTGAAATCTTAATAGAAACGCAAAAATATAAAGAAGCAGCAATAGTATATCAAGAAGGACTAAAATATAATCCTCTTAGTTATGAATTAAATTATAATCTAGGAATTGCATATACAATGCTAAATGACTTTCAAAATGCTAAAATTTGTTACGAAAGAGCAGCACAAATAAATTCATTAGAATATAATTGTAAATATTATTTAGCACAAATAGCATTAATTTATAAAGATATAGAAGAAGCAAATAGATATTTTATGCAAACAAAAGATATAGACGAACTAAGTGCAGATAGCTATTTTGAATTATCAAAAATAAGTTTAATAAAACAAGATAAAGAAATGGCAATACATTATATAAATACGGCAATAGATATAGATGCATTCAAAATAATTCCTAAAGTGAAAAAAGATCCAATATTTATACCAATTATGGCAAAAATATCCTTTCCTTTTAATATAGAAGAAAGAGAAGATTTAAAAAAATTACAACCAAAAGAAATAGACACCAAAGATCACTTAGAAGAAATGGCAGATATAACAAGACATCTTAGCTATGATGATATACATCTACTTAAGAAAAATAAAAGCAAACCTAAGAAAATTGAAAAATCAGAAAAAGAAAGGCATAGTTAATGAGTCTATTACAACTTATCTATTGAAAACAATATTAATCTGCTACATTTTAATTAATAAATTATATACAATTTTGAATAGAAACATAAATATATATTTAAAAGCATAAAATGTTATAAAATGACTTTTAGTATGAAAGGAAGGATATTAAGTATGGAAAATAATCTTGCAGTTATTGGAGGAGATTTAAGAATAGTAAAACTTGTAGAAATGCTAGCAAATGAGGGAAAGACAGTATATGTTACAGGGCTTGAAAAAGCAGAGAATTTAAAAAACATAGATAATGTTATATTTTGTGAAACTATTTCTAAAACAGTTGAAAATAGTAAAATAGTAATAGGACCAGTGCCTTTTACGACAAATGCAAAAGATGTAAATACACCATTTAGTGATAATCAAATTACAATACAAGAACTTTTATCAAATATAAATTCAAAAACACTAATAGCAGGAGCTTTTGCAGAAAATCTTTATGAAATTGCAAGTAGTCAAAATATAGAACTTATTGATTTAATGAAAAGAGAAGAATTAGCAGTATTAAATACAATTGCAACAGCAGAAGGAGCAATAGAGCTTGCTATATCTAATACAAACAAAATACTTCATGGAAGTGAGGTTCTCATATTAGGATTTGGAAGAGTAGGAAAAGTTTTAGCAAGGAAACTTTCTGGAATGGAAGCCAATGTTACATGTGCTGCAAGAAAAGATGAAGATTTAGCATGGATAAAAGCTTATGGATATAACCTTACAAATATTAATACTTTAGGAGAAAATTTAAGTAAATATGATATTATAATGAATACAGTACCACATATGATATTAGATGAAAAAAGACTACAATATGTTAATAAAGAATGTCTTTTAATAGACTTAGCTTCAAATCCAGGAGGAATTGATAAAAAAATAGTAAAAGAAAAAAATTTAAAATTTGTTTGGGCTTTGGCTTTACCTGGAAAAGTTGCTCCAATAACATCAGCAGAATTTATAAAGGATACAGTAAATAATATTTTAAAAGATATTTCAAATATATAGTATTTTGAGAGAACAAATAATGGTTAAAAAAACCTATTCAAATAAAAAAACAAAAATTTTATGAAAAGTTAATAAATTTTTTAAAAAATCTATTTCATATAAAAAATATTTAAACAACATATTTTTAAAATATAATACAAAAGATTTAAAGAGTAGTGTTTTATTAAAAACTATTAATAAAACAATAAAATTTAAAGTAAAATAAATCTAAATAAAAAAAGAAAGGAAGTTATACATATGACAATTTTCCAATCTATAATACTAGGAATAGTACAAGGACTAACTGAATTATTACCAATATCTAGCTCAGCACATTTAAATTTAATCCCATGGATTTTTGAATGGAATATACCAGAAAGTTTTGATGTTGCACTCCACTTTGGAACACTTTTAGCAATAGGAATATTCTTTTTCAAAGATTGGATTGACCTAATTAAAGGTGGATATAACAAAATAATACATAAAAAAAATTCAACAGAAGGAACTATGTTTTGGTATATAGTAATTGCAACAATCCCTGGAGGAGCTATAGGGTTTTTATTAGACCACTTTGTTGGAGATGAATTAGGCAATTTCACTTTATTAATAGCATCTGCATTAATAATTATGGGAATAATTCTTTACATAGTAGATAAAAAAGCACCAGCTAAAACAAAATATGAAGATATGAACTTTAAACAAACCTTTTTAATAGGTTTATCACAGGCATTGGCATTTATACCAGGAGTATCCCGTTCAGGAATAACTATGACAATAGGGAGAATAATGGGAGTTGATAGAGAATCAACAGCAAAATATTCATTTATGTTATCTGCACCAATAGTACTTGGAGCAACACTATATAAATTTAAAGATTTTGTATTTGATATTCCTTTTATTGTAGGAGTACTTGCAAGTTTTATAACAGGTTTATTTGTAATTAAATTTTTATTAGAATATTTAAAAAAAGGAAGTTTTAAAATATTTGCTATATATAGAGTTATAATAGGAATTATTATAATAGCGTTATATTTTACAAGAATATAAAAATCAGATGATTCTTTTCTTAAAAAAGTTTCAGAATACAATTTAAAAAAATAAGATTTATACATATATCTGGAGTAAGAAAATAATTTTACAGACTAAGAACAAAAATAAAATTTTGATAGTTTAATAAAAAAATAAGAAAGGACAGGAGGATTTTTATAAATTATAATAAATAATCCTTCAAAATAAAATTATGAAAAAATATGATAAAGAAAAATATTTAAAATTATTAAGAAATGACTACAAAAATACTTATGAAGTAGCAGAAGAAATAATCAATTTAAAAGCAATATTAAACTTACCAAAAGGAACAGAAATGTTTTTAAGTGATATACATGGAGAATATGAGCCTTTTGTGCACATACTAAATAATGGTGGAGGAATAATTAGAAGTAAAATTGACGATGTTTTTGAAAATAGTATTACACAAAAAGAGAGGAATGCTTTAGCAACGCTAATATATTATCCAGAAGAAAAATTAAAATTAATTAAAAGAGAAATTAAAGATATAGATGAATGGTATAGAATTACACTTTATAGGTTAATTTTAGTTGCAAGAGAAGTTAGTTCAAAATATACAAGATCAAAAGTTAGAAAAGCAATAACAGGAGGATTTAAATACATAATTGATGAATTATTACATTCTCAAAGAGAAGAAAAGGATAAAGGAAGATATTATAGAGAAATAATTCAGACTATAATAGAACTTAAACAAGCAGAAGCATTTATAATCGAAATTTCTAATTTAATAAAGAGAATGGCAATAGATCATTTGCATATTATAGGAGATATTTTTGATAGAGGAAAACACCCTGAACTTGTAATAGATAGATTAATGAAATTTCATAGTCTAGATATTCAATGGGGAAATCATGATATATTATGGATGGGAGCAGCAAAAGGTAATAAAGCATGTATTGCAACAGTTATAAGAATTTGTGCAAGATATAGTAATATAGAAATATTAGAAGAAGCATATGGAATAAATATAAGACCATTATCAACATTTGCTATGCAAACATATGCAAATGACGAATGTAATAGTTTTATGCCAAAAGTATTTGATTCTACTAAATATGATGATAGTGATAAAAATAATATAGCAAAAATCCATAAAGCAATAACAATAATACAATTTAAACTAGAAGGACAAATGATAAAAAATCATCCAGAGTATAATCTTAATGATAGACTTTTATTAGATAAAATGAATTTAGAAAAAGGTAAAGTAAATATATATGGTAATGAATATGAAATTACAGAAAAAAATTTTCCAACATTAAATCCTAAAGATGTATATGAATTAACAAGTGAAGAAGAAGAAATAATAGAAAGACTTACAGATTCTTTTAAACATAGTAAAGAATTAAAAGAACATATTGATTTCTTATGTAAAAAAGGGTCTGTATATACAGTATTTAATGATAATCTACTATTCCATGGGTGCATCCCTATGACAGAAGAGGGAGAGTTTAAAGAAATACAATTTTGTGGAAAACACTATAAAGGTAAAGCTTATTTAGATGTAATAGAAGAAACAATAAACAAAATTTGTTCAAATTCTGAAAAAGATAGTAAACAAAGTACTGACATAATGTGGTTTTTATGGATTTCACCAAATTCACCATTCTTCGGAAAAGATAAAATGGCGACATTTGAGAGTTATTTTGTAAAAGATAAACAGACACATAGAGAAATAAAAAATCCATATTATACACAAGTAGAAAATGAGGAAATTTGTAATAAGATTTTAAAAGAATTTAATATACAAAATATAGAAAATGCTCATATTATTAATGGACATGTTCCAGTAAAGGCAAAAGATGGAGAAAGTCCAATTAGAGCAAACGGCAAATTACTTGTAATAGACGGTGGATTTGCAAAAAGCTATAGTCAAAAAACAGGTAATGCAGGATATATTTTAACATATAATTCAAATGGATTATTATTAAGTCAGAATAAACCTTTTGAATCAATAGAAAAAGCAATAAGAGAAGAAAAAGATATTATTTCAGAAATTGTTGTAAAGAAAAAGGGAGTCTATAGAAAAACAGTAGGAGATACAGATATTGGAAAGAAACTAAAAGAACAAATAGATGATTTATTACAATTATTACAAGCATATAAAACAGGAGAAATAAAAGAAGTTTATTAATTTATAGAATAGGAAACATTATGAAACTTTTTAGCTTCGCAACTCAAAGTGAAAATAAATATTATACATTTTATTTTCAAAAGAAAGTGATGTTTTCCTATTCTATAAAACTCACTTTGCTCTAGCTATATAGTAACCTTATGTTTTGCTATCTACATCTTATTTCTGCAAATAAAACTATTAAACATATATAATGAAAGGAGGAGTTTGTTCTTGAGAATACGATTTAAAAAATGGGCTAGACCAGAATTAGAACAAAGCGACTTTTATATAAATAATCCAGAAGAATGGAAAGGAAAATGGCATAAGGCATTTAAAAATTCAGAGAACCCTTTACATTTAGAACTTGGATGTGGAAAGGGAAATTTTATTGCAAATAAAGCCATAAAACATTTAGATATAAACTATATAGCAATAGATTTGATTGATGCAATGCTAGGACTTGCTAAAAGAAAAGTAGAAGAAGTTTATAAAAATAATAACCAAACACCTGAAAATGTTATATTAATAAGATATGATATTGATCGAATTTTAAATATTTTACAAGAAAATGATAAGGTAGAAAGAATATACATTAATTTTTGTAATCCTTGGCCTAAGGGAAAACATAGAAAGAAAAGATTGACACATACAAGGCAATTAGAAAAATATAAACAATTTTTAATTAAAGGAGGAGAGATTTTTTTTAAGACTGATGATGACGATTTATTTAATTCTACATTATTATATATGCAAGAAGCGGGATTTAAAGTATTAAAAAAGACATATGACTTACATAAAAATCCTATATTCGAAGAAAATATACAAACAGAGCATGAAGAAATGTTTTCAAAACAGGGAATAAAAATAAAAGCTTTGATAGCAGCAATATAAAGGTTTCATTTTATAAAATAATCTCATATATTATAATGAGGTGAAGAAAATGGCATATTCAGATAGAGAATTACTAGCAAGAATAGTTCAGTGTGAAGCAGGTGGAGAAGGAGACGTAGGAATGAAAGCTGTTGCAACAGTAGTTATGAATAGAGTTAATGTAGCAGAAGGAGAATATGCAAGAATATCTCAAGGACGGAAGTATTAGAAATATTATATTTCAGCAAGGGCAATTTGACTGTGCAAGAGAAACCATAAATAATCAATACAATCCTCAAAACATTTATAATATGAATCCTACTCAAATACATTATGATATTGCAGATTGGGCAATTGCGGGAAATAAAATAAATGAAGTAGGAGAATGTTTATGGTATTTAAATCCTTTTAGACCTAATTGTTCAAATACATTTCCGTCAAATGGTTCAGGAACATTTCATACAAGAATAAATGAGCATTGTTTTTATAGACCAACCTCAAAATATTCACAAACTTAAATAAGAATTAGTGATTTAAATTTTACAGTGCACTTTGTTGCAATATAAAGAGACATAAAATGTAGAAAGTTTAAAAATGTTTTTAATAATTATTAATTCTTTTTAAGTTAAGCCAGAAAGGGATTGATTTTATTATGAATTATTTTGAAAATGAAACAAGAACAAAACAAAATAGGAATGTAGTTGTAGATAGTAATTCACCTGAAATAATTACTAACAATATATATACACCAGCGTTTTTAAGAGAACAAATAGGAAAATTAGTTAGAGTAGAATTTTTAATAGGAACAAATAATTTAACAGATAGAATAGGTATTTTAGAAGATGTTGGAGCTAGTTATATACTTTTAAGAGCAATAGAAAGTGGAAATTTACTTTACTGTGATATTTATTCCATAAAATTTGTAACAATTTCAGAAAATCCATTTACTCCATTAAATTATGGATTTTAATTTAGCAAAAGATATAATTTAGTCTTAAGAAAGGATGTAGCAAAAAATGGAAAAAGAAGAAGTTATAAAAAATAGTGAAAACAAAGAATTTTTATTAAAAGTCTTGTCGAAAGAAGGAAAATTATTAGAATATGCATCACAAACAATGCAAGATGATAAAGAATTAGTAATGGTAGCTTTAAAACAAGACGGAGAGGCACTTGAATTTGCAAGTCAAAGATTAAAAAATGATAAAGATGTACTTTTATTAGCATTGCAAACTGCCCCTTGGACAGTTTGTTATGCATCAGAACAATTAAAAGCAGATAAAGATGTAATACTTGCAAGTGTTCAAAAAGACGGGCAAGGATTATATTTTGCAAGTGAAGAATTAAGAGATGATGAAGAAGTTGTTAAAACAGCTGTTGCAAATAAAGGTATTATCATAAAATATGCTAGTTTACGTTTAAGACAAAATAAAGAAATTGCCTTAATTGCACTTAAGCAAAATAAAAAGGCATTTCCTTTTCTTAGTAAAGAATTAAAACAAGATGAAGAAATTTTAAAATTTATTAATGAATAGATGTAAGTAATAAATTTATTGCTCTGGAGTTACAATTAATGTTGTTTCATTAGTGTAAATAACCATTCCAGGCTTAGCACCATTGGGTTTCTTTACATATTTTACAAATGTATAATCAACTGGAACATTTGATGAAGAGAGAGCCTTACTATGACTTGCTGCAATTTTTGCACATTCTAATAAAATAGTATCATTAGGAATAGAATTATTCTGATTACGTAATATAACATGGCTTCCATGAATATCTTTAGTATGAAACCATAAATCTGACTTATTGGCGTATTTTAAAGTTAAATAATCGTTTTCTTTATTATTTCTTCCAACTAAAATAGTATAATCATCAACAGTATATTTTATTGGATTAAAGGAAACTCTTTTATTATTTGTAAATTTAGATTTTTTAACTTTTTCTTTTTTCTTTAGAGAAAGTTTTTCTTGAAAGATTTTACTTTCTCCCATTTCTTCAAAAATAGCAAAAAGTTCTTCTTCAGAGTTGCAATTCTCTAATTCATAAAATATACTTTCAATATAGTTTAAATCATTAATAGTTTCTTCTTTTTGTTTCCCAACAATAACTAAAGTATTTTTTAATTTATGATATTTTTTAAAAAAGCGTTTTGCATTATCAGAAATGCTATATTTTTTATCTAAAGGAATAGTTAGTAAATTATTATTATCATAATAATTTTCAATAGAAATTTCATTAGTTTTTTCAGTATTTTTAAATTTATATAAATTTGAAGTTATAAGTTCACCATAAACTTTATATTTCTCCATATCATCACATTCAGATAACTTTTCATCTATATTAAATAGTCTTTGTTTATATTTTTTTAAAGTTTGTAAAAGTAATCTATATAAAGTATCTTTTGTATTTTTTATATTTTGACTAGATTCTTTATTATAATAAAAATCATCAATAAAAAAATTAAGAGCAAATGGAGCTATGCTTTCTTCATTAATTAAAAAATAATCTTTTTTGCTTGTTAAAGGGTTTTTAACTTCTGTAAAACTAACTAAAGAAGTATTAACATTATTAATTAATAAAGTAATATAATCAAAAATATTTTTCATAGAAATATCATCAATATTTTTAATATCTAAATAATTTAATAAAAAATCAATAAATGACTTGCTAATACCATTAAATTGTGTAGACATTATTTTAGAAAAATTTTCTATTGAAATAGTACAATCACAAAGACTATTTTTAAAATCTTCAAAATTATTAAGTTCTAAAAAACTTTTTTTACTAGAATCAGGAAAAACATACTTGTAATGTGGAATAATATTTCTATAGCCGTCATCTGCATTTTTTGTATGTCGTAGACTGTCTATTATGACTTTATCTTCATCTAACAAAATAATATTACTATGTTTTCCCATAAGCTCAATTACTAACCTTTTGCATATAATATCATCAATATCATCTAATCCTTCAAAATCCAAGAAAATAACACGTTCTAAATCTTGAGTAATTACATTTTTTAAACGAAGACCTAGTAAATGTTTTCTAAGAAGCATACAAAAAGTAGGTGCTTGCATAGGACTAGGATTTGTATGAGTTGTAAGATTTACTCTATAATTTTGAGGGTTAATGCAACAATTCAGTATATAATGAGATCCTCGAAAATAAAATCCTAGATAAATTGTATTTTTATCAGGTTCAGAAACTTTGTCTACTTTAGCTCCTTTAAGTTCTTGCAATTCAAAAGCAATTGCTTTATTTACAATTCCGTCAAATGCCATTTTATCATTCTCCTCTTAAACTATTTTTTTAGATTTTCTGAATATTCGTATTGAACAGAGATTTTTAGAACAAATCGGAAAGCCATTTAATTTGTATAAACTTTAATTTCTATCTTTGGCTTTCCGTAAATTTGTTCTGCGCCAATTTTATGAAATAAATTTGTGTGCAATTTATTTTCTATATTAGGAAAGTCAATATGACTTTCCTAATATAGAAAATATAAATATTTAAGAACTCGTTCAAAAAATAGAAACTATAACCGTTGTGTTACTATTTACAGCTTTAAAAAAATTCTAAATAGCAAATGATATATTTATATATTATTTGCTAGTAAAAAATATGAAGTATGCTGTAATAGTAACACCATTGTAACACAATTTACAGAAAATTCAATTACTTATACTTTACTTTTTATCAATATTACTATATAATATGGCTAAATATTTCAAAGAAAGAGGAGAAAAATATGCAAGAAAATAATAAAGAACAAGAATTAGATATCAATCAATTAATGAAAATAAGAAGAGAAAAATTGCAAGAAATGCAAGAAGCAGGAAAAGATCCATTTGAGATAACAAAATTTAATAGAACAAATACAGCAGGAGAAATAAAAAATAATTATGAAAAATATGAGCAAAAAGATGTTACAGTATGTGGAAGAATTATTGCCAAAAGAATTATGGGAAAAGCTTCTTTTTGTACTATACAAGACTGTGATGAAAGAATTCAAAGTTATGTAAGTATAAATGATTTGGGAGAAGAAGCATATAAAGCGTTTAAAACATGGGATATAGGAGATATAATAGGAATAACAGGATTTGTTTTTAAAACAAGAACAGAAGAAATTTCTGTACATGCAAAAGAAGTAACATTACTTTCAAAATCATTAAGACCATTACCAGAAAAATTCCATGGATTAAAAGATCCAGATTTAAGATATAGACAAAGATATACAGACTTAATAGTAAATCCAGAAGTTAAAGAGGCATTCATATTAAGAAGCAAAATAATAAGTGAAGTAAGAAAAATATTAGAAGAAAAAGGATATTTAGAGGTAGAAACACCAATACTAAATACAATATCAGGAGGAGCAACAGCAAGACCTTTTATTACTCATCATAATGCTTTAGATATAAATATGTATTTAAGAATTGCATTAGAATTGAATCTAAAAAGATTAATTGTAGGCGGGTTTGACAAAGTATATGAGATAGGAAGAGTATTTAGAAATGAAGGAATGGATATAAGACATAATCCTGAGTTTACAATGCTAGAATTATATGCTGCATATCAAGACTATCATGATATGATGAACATAACAGAAGAAATATTTTCAAGAACAGCAAAAGAAGTTTTAGGAACAACAAAAATAAATTATCAAGGACAAGATATTGATTTAACACCAAACTGGAAAAGAATAACAATGATTGATTCTATAAAAGAAGTAACAGGAATTGATTTTAATGAAATTCAAACAGATGAAGAAGCAGTAGCTTTAGCAAAAGAAAAAAATATAGAAATACCAGATAAAACTAAAGAAACAAGAGGAGATATAATAAGTTTATTCTTTGATGAATATGTAGAAAAAACATTAATACAACCAACATTCATATATGATTATCCAGTAGAAATTTCACCACTTGCAAAAAGAAGTAAAAAAGATCCAAGACTAACAGAAAGATTTGAAGTATTTATAGGTGGAAGAGAATATGGAAATGCGTTTTCAGAATTAAATGATCCAATAGACCAATATGAAAGATTTAAAAAACAAGTAGAGGCAAGAGAAGCAGGTGATGATGAAGCTGGTATGATGGATGAAGATTATATTCAAGCTTTAGAGATTGGCTTACCACCAACAGGAGGATTAGGAATTGGAATTGATAGATTAATTATGTTATTAACAGATGCAACATCTATTAGAGATGTATTGCTATTTCCTACAATGAAACCTTTGAATAATGCTTAATAAGTTTTAATAAAGTTTAAAAAAACCTAAAACATTGAAAAATTTACTAATATAGAGATTTTTATAAAAATAATTAAAATGAAGAATTATGTTGTTTTTACTAATTTTTAAGTTAGTAGCATTAAAATTGCATTATAATTAAAAGTAGTAAGTTGTCGCTGAGGTTGAATTTCTTGTTAGAATAAAGTTTAATGAATTTTATAAATTTTGTAGACAAAATAAAAAGAATATTGTAGAATAATTACTATAGGAAATGAGAATAAGCAGATGTGGTTTTGCCACCAATTTTTACGATTTTTCGTAGGAAGGGTGGTGATGTTTATGGTTAAAGTGATACTATTTTTAATATTATCCTTAATGTTATCTTTAACATTAAACGTTGCCTTGACAGCAGTTCTTTACAAGAACTGGGTTGATAAGCAACTACATAAATAGAAAAAAGCTCACATCTGTAACTTTGACGAGTTGATGTGAGTTTTCACAATATATTCGGCAAAACCACGTTTGTGGTTTCTCTATTTCCTATATTTATTATAATCTATTTATAAGTAGAAAGTCAAGAAATATGATAAAGTTTTATAAAAAAGTCATAAAAATATAATGATAATCATCCCTATAACTTACAATTTTTTAGTAATTTGTTGAAAAAAGAGGATGGAAAATTTATATGTTAGTAAGTAAAATAATAAGTAGC
>CALXAU010000029.1 GCA_944386355.1 uncultured Clostridia bacterium | reverse complement strand
TCAGACAATATAATTACAAAATTCTATAAAAATATGTCAGAAGGAATAATAATAAAATACAGAGATAAAATGTATGATTTCAGTATTTAAATTATTATAAACTATAAATCTAAAGAAAGGAAAGATAGTAACTATTAACTCTAAATAAAAATACAATAGTTACATCTATTAGGAAATATGGAAGAAACACATATAGATAATTTAGTAAATGAAAAGATAAAGAAAATAAAAGAAAAGAAAAATATTTTTGATACTGGAAAAGTAATAATGGTAAAAGATTATATAATAGAAGTTTCAGGTCTGGAAAATGTATGTTTTTTTGAAAAAGTAAATATATGGGAAAAAGGAATGGGATATGTAAATAGTATACATGAAAACTATGTAACAATAGCTATAGTAAGACAATATCAGCCAATAGAAATAGGAGATATTGTAAATAGTACAGGAGAAACATTTAAGGCAATATTTACAGAAGAAGCCCTTCGGAAGAATAATAGACCTTTTTGGAGAAGATAAATTAACAGGAAAAGTATTAAACAAAATAGAATATATAAATGTAGAAAATCCAATTGTTCCAATAATGGACAGAACAGCAGTAAATAGACCTATGCTTACTGGAATTGCCGGAATAGACTTAATATATCCTATAGGAAAAGGGCAAAGACAGTTAATAATAGGAGATAAAAAAACAGGAAAAACGCAAATTGCATTAGATACTATTGTAAACCAAAACAAACTTACCAAAAAAACTAAAAAACCAGTAATATGTATATATATAGCAATAGGAAAAACTAAAAAAGAAATAAAAAATATATATGAAGAATTACTAAATAGAAATGCTATGGCAAATACAATAATCTTAGCATCTACAAATGAAGACAAGCCACCAGTAATGAGTTTAATTCCATATGTAGGTTTATCAATTGCAGAAAAATTCATGTTTCAAAAAAAAGATGTAATTGTAGTAATAGATGATCTAAAAAGACATGCAGAAGTATATAGAGAAATAAGTCTAATATCAAATAAAACTCCAGGTAGAGAAGCATATCCTTCAGACATTTTTTATACACACTCAAGATTATTAGAAAAAGGATGTCAACATAAAAATGGAGGTTCTATAACAATACTTCCAATTGTAGAAACAAAGGGCGGAGACATTACTGATTATATATCAACAAATATAATATCAATAACAGATGGACAAATAGTATTATCACATAAACAGTTTAGTAAAGGATACAAACCTGCTATAGATTATGGAGTATCTGTATCAAGACTTGGAGGAGCTGTTCAAACAGAAGAAACGAAAAAATTAGGTGCAAATATAAGAAGACAATTACTTAGCTATTTAGAAACAAAAGAAGTATATGAACTTGCAAATATAGATGAAATGAGCAAAGAATTAAGAGAAAAAATGAAAACAGGAAGAAAAATAGAAAGCTTATTAAATCAATCAAAATTCGAGTCTTTACCAATTGATGAAATATTAGAAAAATTTAGAGAATTAGAATAAAGGAAGGATTATCAGTAAATGGAAATAGAAAATATAATAAAAGTAATGAACTTTCATTCATTATTAAGAGTTGATTTTGCTAGAAAAAATGCAGAAAAATATTTTGAATATGAAAAAGAACTAAATAATTTTGCTGATAACATATTAAATAATAGAAATCTAATATTAGATAAAAAAATGCTGAAATTTGATTCTTCAAAAAAGCCATTACATATATATATTGCAAATGACTTAGGCTTTTGTGGGAGTTTTAATACAAATGTAAACGAAATAGCTAAAAAAGAAGTAGACACTGACAAAATAATTATAGGAAAGAAAATTTTGAAAAATAAAAAAAATGTTTTATTACAAATGTCAAAAGATGAATACAAAGAGAATGTAAAAAAAATAGAAGATTTATTATTTGATAGTATAAAAAATTCAAAACATGGTGAAATAAAATTAATATATAATCATTATCACAATATTAGTAATATAGAATTAGTAGAAAAAACTCTACTACCTTTAAAACAAAAAGAAGAAAAGGATAGGCAAAAATATAAAGAAGATTTTGCAATTGAAGGGGATATAAATGAAATTCTAATAAATATAATAGTACTTTATTTAACATATGAAATAAGAATAGCTGAGGAAAATAGTTATGCATCAGAAAATGTAATGAGACAAATGATAACAAAAGAATCTCTTAAGAAAATAAAGGAAATTAAAGAAGAAAAAAAATTAGAGGAAAGAAAAGAAAAAAAGGCAAAAAATTTCAAAAAAACGATAGAAAATGTAATAAAAATGAAAAATAATAAGACAGATAGTTAGAATTCGTAGTGATAAGAATTATATAAATATAGAATGAAATATTTATACGTAAACCTCATTATAGAAAATGTAATTCACATGTGTTGAAACATTTTCCAGAAAGGTATTAAAAATAATACTACAAAATTAAATAAAACCATATTAATATATTGCAAAACTTAAAAGTTAAAGTAAAAAAGAAAGGATTTATAAAAAATGGACAAAGTTGCAAGAATAATAAGTATATCAGATATAAATGTAAAAGTTTTACTACTAGAAGAAAACATACATATAAGAGATGTATTATTCTTTGAAAAAGAAGGGAAAAGACATAGATTTGAAGTAGTAGAAATTCATCAAGATACAGCATATACAGTACCTTTTGAAAGTGTTCATGGAATAAAAAAAGGAATTTTATTAGAAAAAGAAGAAGAAGGACTTGCAATACAATATTCTGATGAGATATTAGGAAAAATGTTTAATTCATATGGAGACCTAATAGATTCAAAAAAAATAAAAAAGCCAAATAAGAAAAATGTATATGAAAGAAACATTACAATAAAAGAAATAAACATAAAAGGAGAAGAACTTTGGACAGGAATTAAAGTTATAGACTTTTTTGCACCATTACAAAAAGGATATAAAATGGGACTTTTAGGTGGAGCTGGAGTTGGAAAAACTGTATTAATAAAAGAAATAATAAACAATGTATATAAAAAATTCAAATCAAATGCTGTTTTTATAGGAATAGGAGAACGTTCAAGAGAAGGAAAAGAACTGTATGATGAAATGAAAGAAGACGATTTATTAGATAAAATGTCAATGGTATTTGGGCAAATGGGTGAAAATCCATGTTCTAGATCAAAAGCAATATATAGTGGTCTAACACTTGCTGAATATTTAAGAGATCAAAAAAATCAAGATGTCTTACTATTTATAGATAATATATATCGTTTTGTACAAGCAAAATCAGAAATATCAACAGAATTAAAAAGAATTCCAATTGAAAATGGTTATCCAACAACAATGATAACAGATATAAGTGAAATAGAAGAAAGAATAAACTCAACACAAAATGGTTCAATAACATCATTTCAAGCAATATATATTCCAGCAGATGATTTAACAGATGATGCTGTACAAGCTATTTCAACACATTTAGACGGGCAAATAGTACTAGATCGTAAAATAGCAGAAAAGGGATTATATCCAGCAATAAATGTTTTTGAATCACACAGTAATGCAATAGATCCAGAAAAAGTAGGTAGAAAACACTATGAATTAGTACAAGAAACACTAAAATATTTAGCAAGATATCAAGAACTAGAAGAAATAATAGCAGTATTAGGTATAGATGAATTGTCAGAAGAAGATAAATTAATTTTCTATAGAGCTAGAAAATTAAGAAATTACTTTACACAGCCAATGTTTGTATCAGAAAATTATACTGGACTAAAAGGAAAAATGGTAGATATAAAAGATACTCTTAAAGATGTAGAAGATATACTAAATGGGAAATATGATGATACAGATGAAGGAGAATTTTTATATAGAGGTAGTTTAAATGAGTAAAGAAGAACACACTGGAATTTTAGTAAAAATATTAAATATAAAAAAAGGCTTAATTGAATATAAAAATGTACAATATATAAGGATAAAAAGCGAAAAATACAATTTAATGATAATGAAAGATTATATGCCAGTAATAGGAGAAATAAAAGGAGATATAGAAATAGAATTAGCAGACGAAACAAAAAAATTAGAAAAAATAGTAGCTTTTTACATGCATAAAAAAAATCAATTTAATTTATTTGTTAAAGAGGAATGAAATGATAGAAATAGTTTTATATCAACTAACAAAAAATTCTAAAGTATTAATAGCATTCTTAAGTGTTATGTTACTACTGTTCTTTACTTTGTTAATTAAAGTAAGAAAACTAAATAATAAAAATATAAAACTACATGGAATATTTATGCACTTTTCAAATATTCAAATAATTTTATTAGGTGCAATTATTATAAGAACATTTTATATTATATATAGTTCAATTTTCTATGATAATAATATATTTATATATTTAACAATAATTATAATTACATCTTTAATATATATAATATTAAAACTAAAAAAAATAATATTTGAAAGTATAAGTTTAGCAATACAAGTAGTATTAATATATTTTATTCATATTTTACAAGAATATCAAATAAATGTAGGGCAAGAAAAGTATGTATTAATGATGATTATAAGTTTAATAATTCTTGCAATTTCTTATTCTATTTATGGATTTTTTAGAAATTTCGAAGAAATAATAAAAGTAAAAAGGAGGAGTTATGTTAGTAAAAAAGCTAACATACAAAATGAAATATGAGAAAAGAAAATATAATAAAAATTTTATTAGTAATAATATTACTTTTTATAATTTTAATAGTAGCATTTTGGTTAAAAACACTTAATACAGAAATTATAGAAAATCACTCTTTTTATCAATATTTCTTCGGTAAAAAAGTAGAATATGACGGAAATTTTAAATTAACTAGAAAAAATGATATAACAGAATTAGAAATAAAAGACAAACAGATTCAATTAGATTCTACACCAATATACTATAAAGATATAGAAAATCAAGTAATATTTCCAGAAGATATGGCTATAGTATATCCTTTAAGTAGTGGATTAATGTATAGAATAAATAGATTTTCAAATATGAAATTAGAAAATGAAACAGTATATTTAAAAAATAAAGAACAAGAAAAATCATTACAAAATTCTTTTCTATTTGACGGAAATGATTTATATTTCTTCTTAGAAAATACCAAAATAGAAGTAAATGGTAGTTTATATGAACTATCACCATTATCATATGCTATTGTAAGATATGGAGAAGGAATAGAAATTTATAATAAACAACAAGACTCTTATTCAATAATAGAAACACAAGAAGATATTTATGCAAAAACAGCAGATTATACTATTAATATGAGTATAGATTCTATAAATTACAAAGATAAAGATCAGTTGTTGATTAAAAAAATAGAGTACTTACAAAATATTGAGATGTAGAGGTATTCATAGCATTTGGCAATAGATTTTATTAAGTTTAAAAGAGAGGTAAAATGATGAAAAAGACAAGAGAAAAAAATAAAAAAAGAGATATTAACAATATAAGAATAATTGTAATAGCTATATTATTTTTGCTTGTTCTTACAGCAATTTACTTTTTATATCTAAGGTTTGTTCCAGAAATTACAATTCCATATGAAGGAATAGGAATAAGTGGAAAAGAAATAACAGAAACACTTTTAAGTGAAAAAGAAGGAGAAAATATTGAAGGAATAAAAATAGAAGAACAATCTTTAGTATATAAAAAACTTAATACATATTATATAGGACAAACTAAAAAACAAGAATTAAACATAAATTTGCCAATATATATAAATAAAAATATAGCAGTAGTTAATATAGCACAAGGAGTAAAACTTATAACAAATAAATATGAAGAAAAAGACGGATATCCCAATACCACAATAACAGGAGGAATGTTATATAACATACAAAATTTAGAAAGAGCAGATGAAGAAGAATATATATTCATGAAAAATGAAGATGGAATATACATAAATACAAAAGAAATGAAAGTAAAAACAGCAATAAAAGAATATCAAATACCATTAAATAGCATTATATATTTTACAGAAGAACAAATTTCATATTATAAAATAGAAGGAGACATATTTAAATATGAGAAAATAACTCAAATAGATAAAGATACAAAAGTAGAAATAGGAGAAGAAATAACTTATGAAGAACTATTAAAAAAATTAAAAATAATAGAAACAGAAGAACCACAAGAAGAAATAATACTAGAAGAACAACCACAAGAAGAAGTAAAAGAGGAAAAAGAAGAGGTAAAAGAGGAAAATAAAGAGGAAATAATAGTAGAAGAACCAATTCAAGAACCAGTTGAAGAAGAACCAGAAGAAGAGCAAGAAGAAAAACCAGAAGAAACAGAAGAGCAAACACAACCAGAACAAAATCAAGATGTAGAAATAAAATATCAAAAACCACAAGTAACATGTGAAGAATTTACAGCAAAAGTATATTCTATGTCTACAACATTAATGATTCAAGACCCAAGTGGAACAATAAAAACACCAATTCAATTTATATTTAAGAAAAATGGAAAAACATATTTTAGAAAAGGGGCTTTAAGTTCAGGAAAAATAGAAATTACTGGATTTATACCAGACACAGAATTTGAAATAGAAGTATATTACATATATGAAAATGAAGAAGGAAAAAAGATCCAAAAAACAATATTAGAACAAACAATAAAAACAATGGGTCTAGATACATTAAATCCAATAGGATTAGAATATGAAAATGGAGAAATTTTTAATAATAAAATAGAAATAAAAAATCTTAAAATAACAACAGATTTAACAGATGAAACAATAAAAGGAATAAAAAGAGGAGAAATTATAGTTGACGGTGTATCATATAAAATCTCAACAGAAAAATTAAATAAGCTAATAAGAGGAGAAAGTATAGATTATCAAACACAAGAAGGAATACAATCAAATAAAGAAATAGAATATACAATTAAATTTTATGACACACAAGGCAATGAATTGCCATTAGATAATGCAAAAGGAAAAACAAGAACATCTAAACAAGCACCTTCTGTTGATATAAAATTAAAAAAACAAGATATATCAGAAGTACAAATACAATTAACATTAAAAAATAAAGATAATGTAGAAATATCAAACTATAAATATGTAATAACACGGGGCAGACGGAAAAATTGTAAAAGAAGAAAATTTAGAAAAAAATCAAACAGAAATAAATTTATATGACTTAAATCCAAATCAATATTTTATTATACAAATATATGCAGATATTGATTTAGATGACGAAAAAGGAATTCAAAAAGATCAAATAATAGGTAAGAGTAATTTTACATCTGTACCATTATCAATACTAGGATATTTAAATTTAAAAATAGAAGTACCAGATTTACAAACAAATTCAGCAACAGCAGAAGTAAAAATAAATGACGAAAGAACAGATGCAAGATTAATTGCAATTTTAAAAAATATAAAAATGGAAATATATGAAGTAAAAAAAGAAGATGAAGGGAATGAAGAAGCAGAAGAAGAAAATCAAGAACTAGTACAAACAGTAATGATAGAGCTAGAAGAAATAGAAAAATTAAAACTAGGAGAAGTAATTCAAAAACAAGTAGAAAATTTAAAATCAAATACAAAATATAAATTAAAATTCACAGGAACATTAAAACAAGGAGAAGTAGAGGAAGAAGTAAATACAATTATTTCTAAAGATAATTTTACAACATTAAAAATGCCAGCAGAAGTACAAATAAAAAATCAATTTGTAACAGGAGACATGATAGATTTTGATGTAAGAATAGAAGATAAAGATAATGCAGTATTAAATAATAAAGTAAGAATAGAAGTAAGAGATGAAGCAAGAAGACTAATAAAAATGCAAAATATAGATACAAATCAAGATTATTTAAGAATGACATACGAAAAATTAACAGAAAATACAAATTACACTATAAGTTTTTATGCAGATGAATATAATGAAGGAAGTGATGATTCTACTTTTAAGGGAAATTACCTACTAAAAGAAATAATAATATATACAGAACCAGGAATAAGTGGAAAAATAAGACTAAATAATTTAATAAGAATTGGAACAGGCAAAAATTTAGTTGATGTACAATCTAAAGTAAAATGGTATTCATCATATTATAATACATCTTTAAGATATGGAAAAGAATATAATGAAGAAGATAATTCTTTAAAATTATATGCAGGATATAATGGAGGAACACAAAGATATGTATATGATTTAAGAGATTATGTAGGACAAACTGTAACAGCATCTTTTTATGCAAAAATAGATGAAGATACAACAGGTATAAGAGGATATTTTGAAAGAACTAAGACTGGTAGCTCAAGAACAGAGCTTACAGATTTAAGTAAAACAGAATGGAAATTATATACATTTACATTAAATGTAGACACTTCTGGATATTTAGGATTTTTTGTACAATCAACAGATAAGGATGATGCACATTTATTAATAAAAGACTTTCAAGTAGAACTAGGAAAAACAAAGACAAGTTATAAACCATATACATATGATTTAGAAGCAAAAATAAGTGTAGATTTAGTTGACTTAAGAAATGAAATAGAAGAAGATGATTATTATATAAGAATATATAAAAATTCTGAATTAGTAATTACAGAAAACTATAAAGAAATAAATGAGGAAAACAAAGTAGAAAATGCAATAAAAAAATTTATATTAGAAGATAATTCAAAATATGATGTAGAACTTGTTGTAAAAGTAAGAGATAGATTCTATGTAATAAGTAAAACAGATTTTACATCAGAAACAGGAGAAATTTTAGGAATAGACAATAGTGAAGATTTTAAATTAATACAACCAGATGGAAACTATATTATAACAAATGACATAGAAACAACAGGATATTTTGGAAGTAATATAGAATTTAATGGAACACTAGACTTTCAAGGAAATACACTTACAAAATATTCATCTAAGGGTACAACTGGAATGTTATATAATATAGGAAGAAAAGGTGTTGTAAAAAATGTTGTTTTAGATGTTTACATTGATAATACTATAGAATTTGCATGGTATAGAAGTTTATTTATTTACAATTATGGAACAATATCTAATATTATGGTTAATTTAAAACAATGTAATCAATTAGCAAACAATTATATTTATTTAATTGGAGAGAATAATTATGGTACTATAGAAAATTTTGTAGTTAATTTTCAAGAACATTTATATGGATCAAGAGAATTAACAGGTGGAGTAAGATATAACTATGGAAATATAAAAAATGGTTATTTATATGGAAAATCAATAGAAGCGATATTTTCTATGGGTGCAGGACAATCAAGAAATACAGCTGGGTTAGTAATACAAACAGTTGGAGGAATTATAGAAAATGTATATTCATTAGTAAATGTAAATACTGTAACAATAGAAAATACAACAGATAAAACAGCAAATCTTGTATATTATAACAATATAGGAATAATCCAAAATGTTTATTCTGTAGGAATTGGAAACACAACAGATTTAGCATCAGGTCCAACTGTAGCACTAAAAAATGTTGGAAAAATATATAATGCTTTATATTTCTGTGATAAAATATTTACAAATGCATATAATACAAAATCTACACCAATAGCATTACAAGATAAAATATTCCAAAATCAAATATTAAATAGTGATAATCAATTTGAAGTAGATGATTTAATAGACCAAAAATACTATCCACATGTAAAATTATCATATGTAATGCCAAATCAAGAATATATAGAATTACCTGAAATACAAGACGAAGATTTAGTAGATATTTTAGCATTAGAAGTTATAGAA
This sequence comes from uncultured Clostridia bacterium, assembly GCA_944386355.1. Taxonomy (GTDB): domain Bacteria; phylum Bacillota; class Clostridia; order TANB77; family CAG-508; genus CAG-269. Next base: position 7,110 of record CALXAU010000029.1, on the reverse strand, counting down.
GATAAAGAAAATAAAATAACAGCAAAATTAAGTGTTCATAATCCAGCAGGAGAGCAAATAACTAATATAAGAGTAAAAGATGTTACATGTAAAGTATTATCTCAAGAATATGCAGAAGGAAAAAGTACAGTAATAGTAGAATTAAGTAATCCTGTAAGATATGTTTCTAAATATTCTGTAATGGCAATTACTTCAAAAGGAGCACTAAATATACCATATACAAGGAATTTTGAAGAAAATGAAAGAATTTTAAATGTAGATTTCTATAGAGAAGTAAATAATATTGAAGATTGGAAAGAAATAAATAAAATACCAACAGAAAACTATAAATTAATGACAGATTTAGATTTTAATAATTTAGGTAGTGAAATTTTAATTACAAATCAGTATACAGGAAAAATAGACGGAAATAACCATACAATTAAAAATATAAAAATACCAGAGAATATCACATATGGATTATTTAAAAATTTAAATGGAGAAGTGAAAAATTTAAATATAGAAAACTATACACAAGAATCAGGTACATATATGGGATTAATTTATGAAACTTCTTCAAATGCTAAAGTAGATAATGTTCATATGAAAAAAGTATATATAAATGTAAAGAATGATACTGTAAGAGCCGGAGCTTTAATAGGTGTTGCAAGACAAGCAATAGTACAAAATTCTTCAGTAACAGATGTTACTATAGAAAAAAACATAGTAAACACAAACACAGCAATTGGTGGAATTGTAGGATGGAGTGAACATTCAATTATTCAATATTCATATGCACAAAATGTAAATATAAAAAGTGAAAAATCATATATAGACAATGGTATTGGAGGTATTATAGGAAGAGAAGCTGGTTCAGGTGGAACAATACAATATTGTTATTCAACTGGAAAAATATATACAGATGCTCAGTTTGTAGGAGGAATTTATGGTTATACATCAGGTGTCGTAAATGATACATATTCAATATTAAATATATATAGTCAAGGTGATTATATAGGTGGAATAGGTGGATATGATGCAAATAGTAGTACATCTTCTACAAAAGAAAATATCTATTTAGGAAATTTATATACTCAAAAAAATACCACTCAATTCCATAGAATACTAGGAAATAATGTAACAGAATTAAAAAACTATGCATATAAAGACCAGTTATTAAATGGTTATATATCTGATGACAAAGAGGGTGTTACATTATTAACAAAAGAAGAAGTTTTAAATGCGAAAACATATGAAAATATTTTTGAAGATTATAATAAATTTGATTATTCTGAATTAGAAAAAGGGATACTTCCTAAACTATATAATATGGAAGGAACAGAATTACTGCCATATCAACAAGATAATACTTTATTTAATACAGAACTTAAAATTGATTATGTTACAGTTGAAAAAGCTGATGTTAATACAGCTATGATAAGAGTAGAAATAAATAATCCTCAAGAATTAAATGTAACAAGTATTGATATTGAATACATGGATATACAAATAGAAAAAAATATAACAGAAAATGGCAAAACATATATAGATTTAGTAGGAAAACCTCAAAGATATTATGATAGTTATACAATAACTAAAATAAAATACGAACAAAATGGTAAAGAAGAAGAACTAGACGAAGAAGCAAAAGTAGATATGATGTTTTTTAAAGAAATAAACTCTTTTGAAGATTGGCAACAAATAGATGACTCGACAGCACAAAACTATATGTTAATGACAGATATAGATTTTGAAGGAAAAATAAATCCAAATGTAAATGTATCTATAGGAAGACTTGAAACATCAGGAGAAATGCATACATTAAAGAATTTAACAATAAAAGAAGATATAACAAATGGAATAAGTAAGTTTGGATTTATAAAAGAAGCAAAATCATCTATAAAAAATATAAAATTTGAAAATATAACTATAACAAAAACAGTTTCAAATTCATATTTAGGATTAATTTCTAGAAATACTGCACAAATGGATAATGTAGTATTTGAAAATATAACTTTAAATGTTAAAAGTTCAAGTTATATTGGAATAATTGCATATAATACATCAGAAGAATTGTCAAATATAACACTTAAAAATATAACCATAACAGGTGGTGTAAGCTATGTAGCAGGTCTATGTGGATATACAACATCAGGAGATTTTCATGATATAACAGCAGATAATATTCAAATTTCAGCAACTGGAAGTTATGTTGCAGGAATTTTGGGATATGTAATTGAAAGAAGTGTATATTTATTAGATACATTAAGTATAAGTAATTCAACTATTACATCAAAGGGCTCTTATATAGGAGGAGTAATTGGATATGGTAGAGGAGAAGAATTCGAGTCTATAAATAACAATATATCTGGAGTTAGTTATGTAGGAGGCGTAATAGGATATCATTTATATAATGGTAATGAAAGCCAAAAAAGATATTATACAGCAAAAAATGTAAATGTAAAAGGTTCAGGGAATTATATAGGTGGAGTTGCAGGTAATTCAAATGACTTAAGATATGTATATTGTTTTGATAGTAATATAGAAGCAACCTCTGCATCATCTCAAAATGTAGGTGGTATTTCAGGTGCTAAAGGATACAGTTTATATTACGCAGGAGTAAAAAATTGCACAATAGTATCAAAAGGATTAAATGTAGGAGGGGCTGTTGGATATGATTCTTCAAGCGGTAGGATTCAACAAGTTTTTGTACAAGATACAACAGTAGAAGGACTAAGAAATGTAGGAGGTATTGCAGGTCTATTAAGACAGGGAAGTGTAAATTATTGTTATACAAATGCTAAGATAAAAGCAACACAATATACAGCAGGTGGAATAGTAGGTTTAGTTAATAATGAAGATATGACAAATGCAAACTATGTATCAAAAATTCAATTTAACATTTCAGCAGGAGTACAGGTTGAAGCTCCTTCACAAGTAGGAGGCTTAATTGGAGCAGTAGAAGAGGATATATATGGAAATACTTATTATGTGAAAAATTTAGTAGAAGCATATTTAGCATCAGATGTATCAAATACAGTATCTTTAGGAGTAGGTAACAGAAGAGACCAAAACTATTTATTAGCAGATTTATATGTTTACAAATATTCTACATTAAATGGAAGCTATGTAAGTGAAGATAATGATACAATAAATAAAAATAATTATTTGACACTAGAAGACTTAAAATCACAAGCAACATATACAGGAAAACTAAAATGGACAGGAGGATATAGTTACACTACTTTAGCTCAAAATAAATATCCAATAGTAGGAACTACACAAAATCAAACAGGTATTGACCTACCTAAAGAACCATTAGCAATGCAAAATAAAATTATGACAACAATGTTATTTGCAAGAAGTAGTATAGATGAGGTATTACCAGAAATTAATGTATATGCAAGTGGAGTAAACAAAATAAATCTAGAATTTGATAAAACTGATAAGAACTCTTATTTCCAAGTAACTATAGGAGAAAATTCATCTGAAAAGATATCATTATTAAGCACACAAGTATTTACATTTGAATATGACTTTAAGGCAAATATACAAGTACAAATAAGCAATGGAGCAAAAATAAAAACAATATCAATATCTCCAGAAGAAGTAAGAAACAATATATCTTTATATAACAATAAATTCTATTCATTACAACAAAATAAACTATATGAAAATGTAGAAGAAAAACAAGGTTCTTTTGTAAATATATATAAAGATAAAGTATTAGCAGATAATGGTAATATTTATAATTTAGAAAATTTAGAGAAGGTTGTAGCAAATGTTAAAACACAAGAAAATACAATAAAAGAAAGTACATCAGGAATTGAAGAAAATGCAACAGAAGAAAATGAATTACAAATACAAAATAATTTAATATTAGAAAATAAAGAGCAGGCAGAAAATAAGTTAATAATAGAAAATATTGAAACAACTAATAAACAATCTCTACAGTTAGCAGAATTAACTCCATTAGAACAATTTGAATATAATGGTACAAAAATAGACGTATTTAATAAAATATCTATTGTAACAAAAGCAGATAATCAAGTAGCCAAAGCTCAAAGAATATATGTAGTACAGGGAAGATTATCAACAATAGACTCTTCTATAGAAATAATTCCTAATGGAATAGTGATAGACTATTATAACGAAAAAGAATATCAAACAATATTAGGAAAAGACGGAAAACTATATGATTTAAAAAATTCATTAAAATACCCAAATAACTTTGATAATAGTAATATAGACAGCATTTGTTATAACATGGGTGCAGAAGAAAAAATACTTTTAGTACACTATAAATCAGGAAGAGTAGTTGCATTTAATTATATGTCAGGACAAGAATTGTTTGATAACAGTGTAAAAGAAGAAATAGGATTATTTGACTTTATTAAACAAAAATTAGATGTAAAAGAAAATCTAATTAGTAATGTTCAAAATTTAGAAAATGAATACAAAGAAGCAAAAAAATTAGAAGAAACATTAAAACAAACACCAATATCAGTAGCTAAACAAAATATCGAAAAAAATACACAAAATCTAAATCAAACTGAAAATATATATAATCAAATAGGAAATGAGTATAAAAACCAAAACGAAAATCAAAGTACAAATGAATATAATAATTCAATAGAAGGGCAATACAATAGTCAGATTGATAGTAATAAAATAAATAATAATACTAATGAAACAAATATAGAAACAGATACAAACAACTTAAATATACAAGAACAAAATAATTTTAATGAAAATACTACAAAAGAAGAAGCATCTGAAAATTCAAATCAATATGTAACATCATATGATGCAAATAGCAATAAATTTGTTGTCTATAATGTAGAAGACATATTAGACACACAAACAGAAGAGATAATTTCAGAAAATGCAAAAATTCAAGGAGACTTGAACTTAGCTAAATTTTATAACAATACAGCAAAAGAAAAACAAACAAAAGAAACACCTGGTTGGATATATGTTACAGCAAGTATAGTATTTGCAACAATAGCTCTAACTATATTGTATAAAAGAAAAAATTTAACTGGAAAAAATACGAAAACTTAAAACTTTGCAACTTAAAGCTATTTGTATGGTATTACAAAGTAAAAAATAAAAATAAAAGGGTATTAAATATAAACTCCTAAAATATATTTAGTTACAGATAATAACTATTTTTATACTAAATATATTTTAAGGAGTTTTTTGTGGAAGATATTTTAAAAACTACAGTTGTAGGATTATTTTTTGGAACATTTGGAACTACTTTAGGAGGAATTATAGGCATAATAATAAAAAAACAGTCAAATAAATTTTTAAGTTTTATATTATCATTTGCCTCAGGGTTAATGATGTCTATTGTCTGTTTTGAACTTATACCAGAAAGTATGGGAATTAGTTCAATACAAAACACAATTGTTGGTGTTATCTTGGGAATTATAACAATGCTTTTATGTGATATAGTAGTAGAAAATAAATTTAGTTACAAAAAAGGAAATTCTTTATTAAAAACGGGAATAATAGTATCTGTAGGTCTTGCAATTCATAATTTTCCAGAAGGTTTAGCAATAGGTTCAGGTTTTGAAGCCTCTTTTAAACTTGGACTTTCACTTGCAATTGCTATATGCTTTCATGATATACCAGAAGGTATTTCAATGGCAGTACCAATGAAAAATGGAGGAATGAAAAAAAGCAAAGTAGTATTTTATGTAATATTATCAGGAGTAACAACAGGAATAGGAGCATTATTCGGCTCAATAATTGGAAACATATCAGAACAAATAATAGCAATAGCCCTAAGTTTTGCAGCACGGAGCAATGCTATATATTGTATCAGGAGAATTAATACCAGAATCAAATAAATTATATAAAGGTAGAATCACAGCTTTAGGGAATATTATAGGATTTATATTAGGAATAGTTGCAACTTCAATATAACATAAAGAAAATAGAGTTTAATATAAAAAATAGCATATCAAAATATGATTATGGAAGAATTTTAAGGAAAATAGAAGCAGAAATAAAACGTATAAATGATAATATTGATAAAATGTATGTTGATAAATTAAATGGAAAAATTAATAAAAATTATTGACAATTAATTTAAAATCTTATAAAATACAAACAAAAGTTTTGGTATAACTTGAATAAATAGAGGAGGAAAGTAATTTTGAATAATATAGAAAATTTAAAGGATTTAATCATATATCAAAGTCAGAACAACAAAAATATATCGGTAGAAGTTTTATATAATGAAGAAGATTTTTGGTTAACTCAAAAATCAATGGCAGAATTATTTAATGTAGAAGTAAATACTATTAATTATCATCTAAAAGAAATTTTTAAAACAGAGGAATTGCAAGAGGAATCAGTTATTCGAAAAATTCGAATAACTGCAAATGATGGAAAGAAATATAATACCAATTTTTATAGTTTAGATGCTATTATAGCAGTTGGCTATAGAGTAAACTCAAAAGAAGCAACAGATTTTAGAATATGGGCAACAAAAACATTAAAAGAATATATTAAAAAGGGATTTGTTGTGAATAGTGAGTTCTTAAAAAATGGACCCAAATTTGGAAAAGACTATTTTGATGAGTTATTAGTAAAAATAAAAGAAATTAGAGCAAGTGAAAGAAGATTTTATCAAAAAATAACAGATATATATAAAGAATGTAGCTATGATTATGATAAAAATAGTGAAACAACACAAGAATTTTATAAAAATGTTCAAAATAAATTACACTATGCAATTACGGGAATGACAGCTCCAGAAATTATTTATAATAGATCAGATAGTAAAAAAGAAAATATGGGACTAACTACTTGGAAGAATGCACCAGATGGCAAAATATTAGAAACAGATGTTACAGTAGCAAAAAATTATTTATCACAAGAAGAAATTACAGAGTTAAATAATTTAGTTTCCATGTATTTAGATTATGCAGAAAGACAAGTAAAGTTAGGTAAAATTATTTCAATGCAAGAATGGAAAGATAAGTTAGAAGTATTTTTGAAAATTAATGAATACAATATTTTAAAAGATAATGGAAAAATTAAAAGAGAAATAGCTGATAAACTTGCATTAGATGAATATAAAAAATATAGAGTTATACAAGATAAAGAATATATATC
>CALXAU010000028.1 GCA_944386355.1 uncultured Clostridia bacterium | reverse complement strand
AAAATCTTAAATTTTTCTATAACAGCATAAAAGAGACATGATTAAAATTCTAATCAAGTCTCTTTTGTTCTACAATAGGAAAGTTATACTTTCCTTTGAAAATAAAATATAATATTTATTTTCAATTTGAGCCTAAGAAACTTAAAGTTTCATATTATTTCCTATTGTAGAAAAATCGCTTCGCTTCAACAGTTGCACACAAAATTCTTTCAGAAATTTGGCGCATGAACAAATTAACTTAAAAGCCAAAGAAAAAATTTAATATTTAGTAAAAGCAAATGGCTTTCAGATTTGTTCTATTACTAATGAATAACTTCTCTATGAATTTGTTCTAATACTGTATTTTGTACAATGTCTTTAAAAAGTATAGCAATTTTAGATTCATTTATATCTATATTTAAAATATTTAAATTATTTAGTTCTATTATTTTCATTAATTTTAACAAAACTGTATTATCATTCATAATTCCATGTCCTACTAAAGCTATTTTAGATACATTATGATAACTGCATTCTAAAAAAGACAAGTCATTTTCTGATATAGATAAAAATTTATTTAAGTTTGTATTTTTTATGCAAAAAGATATGTCCAATTGATAACTGCTATTGTTTACTAAATTTTTAGGTATTATTTCATTTCTAATTAATACATTATATATCTTATTAAATATTTCTGTTGAATAATTTTTAGACTTAGCATTTACATATATAATGTCATCATTTTTTACAATACTCTTTACTGTTGTATCTTCAATTTTTTCATTTATAACAGTACCTGGTTTATTATTAAAAGTTGATTTAGTTATTATAGGAATATTGAATTTTTCCCCTATTTCTACACATCTATTATGAAGTACTTTTGCTCCCTCACTTGATATATCTAACATTTCACTGTAAGATAGATTTTCAAGTTTCTTTGCATCTGGTATTTTATTAGGGTCTGTACTATAAACTCCATCAACATCTGAAAAAATATAACAATGTTTTGCATCTAATGCTGCTGCTAAAGCCACAGCAGTTGAATCTGAGCCTCCTCTACCAAAAGTAGTAATATCCAGTTTCTCGTTAAATCCCTGAAATCCAGCAACTATTACAATTTTATGATTTTCCAATTCCTTATTTATTCTTGTTGTATCTATGTTTTCAATTGTTGCTGTTTGATTAGAATTTGTTGTAAAAATACCAGCTTGCCACCCAGTAAGAGATATTGCTTCATATCCTAAACGATTTAATAGAATACTAAGTTTTGAAATTGTTACTTGTTCTCCTGTACTTAATAAAACATCCATTTCTCTTTCATCTGGGAAATTTGATAATTCTTTTGCCTCTTTTATTAGCCTATCTGTAGTTTTTCCTTGTGCAGATACTACCACAACTATATTATTATTTTTGTCATACAAATCTATTATTTTTTCTGCAACTAAATTTAACCTTATGTTATCTGCAACTGAACTACCTCCAAATTTTAATACTATTGTGTCCATTAAGGACCACCTTCTTTATATATAAAGTAATAGCCTTGTCTAAATTTAAACATGGTTATTATAATTTGTATTATATTTATTTTATTTTTATTTGTCAATTAATAATATTATATTATTTTTTTTATTTTTTGTGTATACAGAAATTTAAATAGCTTTTTATAAAGTCATCAATTTCTCCATTCATTACACTTTCCACATTACCTATTTCAAAATTTGTTCTGTGGTCTTTTACCATTGTATATGGGCAAAAAACATATGAACGGATCTGACTTCCCCATGCTATATCTTTTTGTTCTCCTTTTAAATCCTCTATTTTTTCCTTTTGTTCTTTTTCTTTTAAATCTAATAATTTTGATTTTAACATTTTCATAGCTGTTTCTCTGTTTTGTATTTGAGACCTCTCTGACTGACAAGAAACAACAATGTTAGTTGGAATATGTGTTATTCTAACAGCTGAAGAAGTTTTATTAATATGTTGTCCTCCTGCACCAGAAGCTCTATATGTATCTACTCTTAAATCATCAGGATTTATTGTTATATCTATATCTTCCGTAATTTCTGGCAATATTTCTACAGAAGCAAAAGAAGTATGTCTCCTTCCTCCACTATCAAAAGGAGAAATTCTAACTAATCTATGTATTCCTTTCTCTCCTTTCAAATATCCATATGCATTTTCTCCAATTATTTCAAAAGTAACACTTTTTAATCCTGCTTCTTCACCTTCTAAATAATCTAACTCTTTTACTTCATAATTATTTTTTATAGCCCACCTAGTATACATTCTATAAAGCATTTCAGCCCAATCTTGAGACTCTGTTCCGCCTGCTCCTGGATGAATAGTTAGAATTGCATTATTGTAATCATATTTTCCAGAAAGTAATGTAGTAAGTTCTAATTTATCTATTTCGGCTTCTAGCTTGTTTATATTATTTATAACTTCTTTTGAAGTATCTTCATCATAATCTATTTGTAAAAGTTTTATTAGCTCTTCAAAATTTATTATATCTTTTTCTAACTTTTTGTATATATTTATTATTGTTTTTTTACTTTTTATTTTTGTTAAAATTTGTGTTGATTTTTTTATATCTTGCCAAAATCTTTCTTCTAAAGTTTCTTTTTCTAATTCTTGCAATTCTTTCTTTTTATTTGATATGTCAAAGTGAATCACCTAAATTTATTAATTTTTGTTTTAATTGTTGTAATTTTTTTTGATTTTCTTCTAATTCCAACATATTATTAACCTCTTCCTTTTCATATAAATTTTTGAATAATTAAACAACAATAAGTTATTATCTACGTCTATTTATGATATTTTAAAAGTTTGTGAATATTGTAACAACTTAAAATATTAAATTTTACTGCTTTTATTGTATAGGAAACCCTTTTCTTATTGTATAGGAAAAATCGAAAATTTTTGCTATACAACAAGGTTAAGTTTCCTTGGACTGTGCGTATTTGCAAAGCAAAACGCTACAAAAGGCGAAGCCACTTTTCTTATTCTTAAATATTATAATAAATACTTAAAAATAAGTCAAATATCAAAAATTTTACTATCTAATTTTTTTAGTGTTTAAAACCTTGAAATATTAATATTTTGTCAAAAAAAATTTTTTAACGTAAAATTTGTAATAATTAAAAACAAAAATGGAAAGAATAAAAATAAACAAGGAGGTGAAATAATGAAAAATACAATAAAATTAGTAGTATTTTTTATAACTTTATTTGCTTTTTTACTATTAAATCAAAACTTTAGTAATGCTTCAACACCAGTTACTGATGAAGAATCTTTAAATAATGCTGTATCTAGTGCTGATTATGGTGCAACAATTACATTACAAAATGATATAACTGTTACTAAACCAATTGTAATAGCTAAAGAACTTATTATTGACGGTAATGGTCATACTATAACAGGATCTAGTGAGTGGACATCAACATCAGGAAACCAAACAATGTTTACAGCACAATTTTCTGATGCAAAATTAACATTGAAAAACATTAAATTAAAAAATGGACCTAAATATGGTGTACAATCATATGACGGTGCAACTGTAATTTTAGACAATGTTTCTATTACAGGTTTCAACTATGGTGGTGTTCTTGCTAATGGAGGAAATATAGAAGTAAGAAATTTACACTTAGGATATAATGGTACAGGAGCAAATAATGGTATTGAAATAGATAAAGGTGCATCTGCTACTAATAATCCAAGTTTAGTAATGAATGGTGTTTTAACATCTGATTCTGCTGAAAATATTGTTCGTCCTGCTGAAAATGGACATCTTACAGAATTTACTGTAACAAATACTCCTAATACAACAAATAAGGTTGTTATAACTAGTGATAAAGTTGTTTTAACAGATGCTTCAGATAATGTTCTTTCTGAAACAACAATTCCAGGTCAAATAACAGCTAATACTGATGTTAAAAAAGTAATAGTAACTTTAATAGCAAATAACAAAACAAATAAAATTACTGTAGATTCAGGTAAAACTATTACAGAAGATTTTTTAAAAACACACATTACATTAGAAGAAAATTATCTAATTGACGGTTTTTATACAGATGCGAATTTTTCTACAAAGTTTAACTTTAATGATCCACTAAACACAGATACAACTATATATGCAAAAATTTCTAAAATAGAAACTCCAGCCCCAGAAGAACAACCAGAAACTACTGTTCCAGAAAAAGACGAAACACCTAAAACAGGCGTAGACAATTATTTAGGATTAGCAACATTAACTTTATTAATCTCAGGTATAGCAATTTTTTCTATGAAAAAAATGTTAAATAAAGATTAATTTGTAAAAATATTGTACTAATTCTTAGATAATTTTAAACTATTAATTTGTACAGCAAAAATAAAATAGTTTAAAAAATAGTAAGTATTGAACCAATTAATGGTTAAATATTTACTATTTTACTTACTTAAATAAAATCATTTCCTCCATAAGTAGATACACATAGTTAAAATAAAAAATTTTTAAAAGAAAAAAGGAAAAAATTCCTATAACATCAAGTATTATATGGTGAAGAAAAATGAAAAAATCAAAAATAAAGTTTTTATATATATTAATTTATCTTTTTTTTATTTTTATAATAGTTTTATCAGTTGCTTATATATTAAACTTTTTTCTATTGAAAAAAGAAGCTCAAAAAGAAAATAATTTATTAAATATAGTAAAAGTTGAAGAAAATACTTTGGATAACAATGACAGTGAGAATGATAATAATGAAAATGAAGAATCTACAAATTCTATTGAAAATACTACAAATACAGTAGAAGAAAAAGAAGATATAGAAAATCCAGAAAACGGCAGAATACTTCAAGTAAAAAATCTTAAAAAGCAAAATTCTGACATCGTTGGTTGGCTCGAAATAAAAGATACTAGTATAAATTACCCTGTATTGCAAGGTACAGACAATGAATATTATATGACACATAATTACAAAAAACAAAAATCTAAGAAAGGTTCTATATTTTTAACAAAAGATTATGATTGGAATATTCCAAGTAGTAATTTATTAATTTATGGACATAATTTAAAAAACGGCACAATGTTTGAAGAATTATTAAAATATTCAAATAAAGATTTTTATAAAAAGCATCCTATTATTCGTTTTACTACCGAAAATGAGGATGCAGAATATGAAATCATTTCTGTTTTTAAATCAAGAGTATATTATAAGTCAGAGAAAAATGTGTTTCGATACTATTATTTTGTAAATGCTAATACAGAAGAAGAATATAATGAATTTATAAAAAATGCTAAAAAAGCTTCATTATATGATATCGAAGCAACAGCAAAATATAAAGATCAATTAATTACTCTTTCTACTTGTTCATATCATACACAAGACGGAAGGTTTGCTGTTGTAGGTAGAAAAATAGAGAAAAATTCTTAAGTTTTTTTCGCCTGCTTAAACGAAGTTAAGTGCCTTGTATTTTACATTGCTTTTATGCTGTAATAAGAAAATTTTCGATTTTTCCTATTACAGCAATTTGCAAACAATTTTATTTGTGTAAAATTAGACACGATATATAACTATAGTATAATTGGCGCACGAGCAAATTAGAAAAACAAAGAAAAATGTTATAATTTACATAAGGTATAAGGCTTTCCGATTTATTCAAATATACTTCTCTCTTTCCTTATATGAAGTATGTAAAAGTTCATGAGCAATATGACTACCAGGTTTTTCTAAAAATTCATCATATACTTTATTTATAACAGGATTTTCATGTGATTTTCTGATAACACTTTTTTCATCTATAGAGTATAAAGCATCTGCTCTTAATTTTCTTACATCTACTTCTGACTGTATTTTAGAACTTTTTATTGGTTGGCCTCCTCCCATTACACAACCTCCTGGACATGCCATAATTTCTACAAATTGATAATCTGCCTTTTTATTTTTTATTTCTTCTAATATTTCTTTTGCATTTGCAAGTCCACTTGCAGCAACTACTTTTAGGTCTTTGCCAGCAATATTAACTTTTGATTTTTTTATTCCTTTTCCTCCTCTAACTTCTTTGAAATCTATTTCCTTCAAATCTTTTCCTGTTAAAGTATCTTGTGCAGTTCTTAACGCTGCTTCCATAACACCACCAGTTGTTCCGAAAATTGCTCCAGCGCCAGTGGCTTCTCCTAAAGGTAAATCAAACTCGCTATCTTCTAATTTATTAAATTCAATATTTGCTTGTTTAATCATTCTTGAAAGTTCTCTTGTTGTTATTACATTATCAACATTATATAAGTCATTATTTTTTAATTCATCTCTTTGTCTTTCAAATTTTTTTGCTATGCAAGGCATTACTGATACAACATAAATATTCTTAGGGTCAATTCCTTCTTTTTTTGCATAATATGTTTTTAAAATAGCTCCAAGCATTTCGTGAGGAGATTTACATGTTGATAAATGTGGTAATAGTTCAGGATAATTCATTTCTATATATCTAACCCAACCAGGAGAACAAGAAGTAATCATTGGAAGTACACCATTGTTTTGTATTCTCTGAACAAATTCATTTGCCTCCTCCATAATTGTAAAGTCTGCTCCCGTATTTGTATCAAAAATTTTATCAAAACCTAATCTTTTTAATGCTGTTACCATTTTTCCTGTAACATTTGTACCAATATCCATTCCAAATTCTTCACCTAGAGCAACTCTAACAGCAGGAGCAGTTTGAACGATTACATATGTATCTTTATCCTTCAATTTTACCCATACATCATTTATCGTTTCTTTTTCATGGAGAGCTCCTGTTGGACAAGCCTCTATACATTGACCGCAAAATGTACAATTAACATCATTTAAGCTTTTATCTCCAACTGTAGAAATGCAAGATTCAAAACCTCTACTAATACAGTCAATAGCACCAATTTTTTGAACATTTTTACATGCTGCAATACATCTTCTACATAAAATACATTTATTAAAATCTCTTTCTATTGAAGGAGATATATTATCCACCTTGTGTTTTGTTCTTTCTCCTTCAAATTCTACATTTAAAACATTAAATTTTACAGCTAAAGTTTGTAATTCACAATTTCCAGAACGTGTACATGTAAGGCAGTCTTTTGCATGATTAGATATTATCAAATCTAAAATTACATGTCTTGCTTCTAGCACATTTGGTGTATGTGTATGTACTACCATTCCTTCTTCTACTGTTTGTATACAAGATGTTGCAAAACCTCTTCTACCTTCTACTTCTACAATACACATCCTACAATCTCCAACTTCATTTATATCCTTTAAAAAACATAATGTTGGTATATCTATTCCTGCTTGTTTTGCTGCTTGTAAAATTGTTGTTCCCTCTTTTGCCTTTACCTTTTGACCGTCTATTGTTAAAGTAATTAGATTTTCATCCATAGTTTTATCTTCTCCTTTTTATCTTTTTTATTGTATAGGAAACAATATGAAACATTAAGTGGCTTAAAATGAAAATAAATATTAAATATTTTATTTTCAAAAGGAAAATCAACTTATTTATTGATGTTTCAGTGCTTTTAGCTATTTTTCCGTATACAACAAGGTTAATTTACCTTGATACACACAATAATTGCGAAGCAATTTTGTGCATGTGGACGTCGAAATCTTTGATTTCGCTAGTGTCATATAAATATTTTGCAGACAAGACTCAGTTTTGTTAAACTTCTATCAATTACCAATTGCATGAAATGGGCAATTAGTCAAACATGTGCCACATTTTATACATTTGTCTTGATTTATCATTCTTATTTCTCTTCCAGTTCCTTCTATAGCATTTACTGGACAATGCTTTTGACATAAACCGCAACCTTTACATTTTTCTTCATTTATTGTTATTTTAGACATTGCCTTACACTCTAAAGCTTTACATTCTTTTTGAATTGCATGTTGTCTGAATTCTTCTCTAAAATATTTTAAAGTACTTATTACAGGATTTGGTGCACTTTGTCCAAGTCCACAGATACTTGATTTTTGAATATTTGCTGCTAATTTCTCTAATTTATATATATCAAGTTCTGATCCTTCTCCAGCACATAACCTTTCTAAAATTTCTAACATTCTTTTAGTTCCAATTCTACAAGGAGTACATTTACCACAACTTTCGCTAACTGTAAATTCTAAATAGAATTTTGCAAGACAAACCATACATTTAGTATCATCCATTACAATTAATCCACCAGATCCCATCATTGATCCTATTTGTTTTAAAGATTCATAATCTATTGGAGTATCTAAATGTTCTTTTGGTATACATCCACCAGAAGGACCTCCGGTTTGTGCTGCTTTAAAATCTCTTCCATTAGGTATTCCTCCACCTATATCATAAACTATTTCACGAAGAGTTGTTCCCATTGGTACTTCTACAAGTCCTATATTATTTACATTTCCTCCTAAAGCAAATACTTTTGTTCCTTTTGAAGTTTCTGTACCAATTGAAGAAAACCATTCAGAGCCTTTTAGTATTATTTGAGAAATATTTGCATAAGTTTCTACATTATTAATCAATGTTGGTTTACCCCATAATCCACTTTGAGCAGGATATGGTGGTTTTACTCTAGGTTGCCCTCTTTTTCCTTCTATAGATTCAAGAAGTGCCGTTTCTTCTCCACAAACAAACGCTCCTGCACCTAATCTAATTTCTATATCGAAATTAAAATCTGTATCAAATATATTTTCACCTAAAATACCATAATCTTCTGCTTGTCTAATTGCTATCTTTAAGCGTTTTACTGCAATTGGATATTCTGCTCTAACATATATATATCCTTTATTCGCTCCTATTGCATATGCAGCAATTGCCATTGCCTCTAAGACACAATGAGGATCTCCTTCTAAAATACTTCTATCCATAAAAGCTCCTGGATCTCCTTCATCTGCATTGCAAACTACATATTTTTGTGAATCTTTAGAGGCTTTTGTAAATTCCCATTTTTTACCTGTTGGAAAACCTGCTCCTCCTCTCCCCCTAAGACCAGATTGCTTTATAACTTCTATTACTTCGTCTTGCGACATTTCTCTAAGAACCCTTTCTAAAGCTTTATAGCCGTCAAAAGCAATATATTCATCTATATCTTCTGGATTTATAACACCACAATTTTTAAGAGCGATTCTTTTTTGCTTTTTATAGAAGTTCAGTTCATCTAATTTTTTTACCTTTTTCCCGATCTATGTCTTTACATAATAGTCTTTCTACTATTTTTCCTTCTATAATATGAGTATTAATTATTTCCTCACAATCATCAGGTGTTACCATAGCATAAAAGGTATCTTCTGGTCTTATAATTACAATTGGTCCTTTAGCACAAAGACCAAAACATCCTGTTTTAATTACTCTCACATTTTGAATATTTTTTTCTTTTATTATATTTTTAAAATTTTCTAATATTTCTTCTGATTTTGAAGAAGTACATCCTGTACCATGACATACTAAAATATGTTTTTCTACTGTATTTGAATTTATATTTGTTCTCAAATCTAGTTCTTTTTTCTTTTCTATTCTTATTTTATGTATTTCATCTAAACTTTTCTTCAAAAAAATCCCTCCTACTCCTTTGTTCCAAAAAATTTAAAATAATTTTTTATATAATTTATTTATTATAACAACTATAATCAACATTAATCTTTTCTAGTATATTATTTATACTTAAATTAGTTTATCTAATACTTCATCTAATTTTTGAACTGTTGCTTTACCATAAACTTCTCCATTTATAGTAAATACTGGTGCTAATCCACATGCTCCTACACATCTTGTTTCTTCTATTGAAAATTTACCGTCTTTTGTTGTTTCGCCTGGTTCAATTCCTAATTTTTCTTTTAATCTATCCATTATTTTTTGAGAGCCTTTTACATAGCATGCTGTTCCTAAACAAACAGCAATATTGTATTTTCCCTTTGGTTTTAATGTAAATCTTGAATAAAAAGTTATTACACCATATATTTCTGCCAATGGTATTTTTAAAAACTCTGAAATTTCTTTTTGAGCAAACATTGGAATATATCCATAGTGTTCTTGAACTTCATTTAATATTTGGATTAGGTTGTCTTTTACTGGCAAATATGTTGAAAATATATTTGATAAAAATTCATCTTTTTGATTACAATTACATTTACAATTATTTTCTTCTGACATAAAAAATCCTCCCTTAGAATTATATTCATCTTCATGTTTGATTATATCAAAGTGATTTTTTTTATACAATGTTTTTTTGAAAATTTGTAATTTTTATGTCACTTTTTGTTGACAAGTTTACTAAAAAATGTAAAAATATATTTAGATAAATTTTAAAAAAGGAGGATGTTCTTTTATGGGATATAGCTATGATGTTTCACAATATGCTAGAAGTTTTGAGCAAGCTACTTCTGTAACAGATCAAGATATTCTTGTTGGAGTAATGGCTACTTTAGGTGCTTTTTTAGGAATTATTTTGTTAATTTCACTTGTAATTATAGTTTTACAAATTATAGCATCCTGGAAAATATTTAAAAAGGCTGGGGAAGCTGGTTGGAAATCACTTATTCCTTTTTATAGCACATTTGTATCATTCAGAATAGCAGGTATTAATCCATGGCTTATGTTTGTTTATTTTGCTGCAATAATACCAGTCGTTGGAGGATTTATAGGTATAGCTCTTCACATTTATTTTTCATATATGCTTGCTAAATCTTTTGGTAAAGAAATTGGATATACAATTGGATTAATACTACTTCCTACCGTATTTTACTTAATTTTAGGATTATCAAGTATAGAATATGTTGGACCTGGTGGTAATCCAAATGATAAGAATGATCCTATAGATGTAACTGCTAATTAATAATATTCATTGAAAAAAGAATTTACGTACTTTTCACGTAAATTCTTTTTTAGTCTTCTAAATATTTCTTCAAAAATTTTCCTGTATAACTTTTTTCATTTTTACAAATTTGTTCTGGAGTTCCAACGGCAACAATTTGTCCTCCACCTTCTCCACCTTCTGGACCTAAATCAATAATATAATCACTTGTTTTAATTAAATCTAAATTATGTTCTATAACTATAATAGTATTTCCTGTATCCACAAGTCTTTGCAATATATTAACTAATTTATGAACATCTGCTATATGAAGACCAGTTGTTGGCTCATCTAAAATATATAAAGTTTTACCTGTTGGTCTTTTTGAAAGTTCTGTTGCAAGTTTTACCCTTTGTGCTTCTCCTCCTGATAGTGTAGTAGAAGGTTGTCCTAATTTTATATAACCTAAACCTACATCATATAATGTTTGTATTTTTTGCTTTATTTTTGGAACTTTGTCGAAAAATTCTAAAGCTTCTTCTACTGTCATATCTAATACATCTGCAATAGTTTTGCCTTTATATTTTACTTCCAATGTTTCTCTATTATATCTTTTCCCTTTACACACTTCACAAGGTACATATACATCTGGTAAAAAATGCATTTCAATTTTATGAACACCGTCTCCTGAACAGCTTTCACATCTTCCACCAGCAACATTAAAACTAAATCTGCCTTTTTCATAACCTCTTAGCTTCGCCTCTTCTGTACTTGCAAAAATTTCTCTGATAAAATCAAATACTCCTGTATACGTTGCTGGATTAGAACGAGGAGTTCTTCCTATTGGAGATTGGTCTATATTTATTATTTTGTCAATATTATCTAAACCTTTTACTCCTTTGCATTTGCCAGGTTTTTCATTTGAACCATTTAGTTCTTTTGCAATTGCTTTATATAAAACTTCGTTAACTAATGTTGATTTTCCAGAACCAGACACTCCTGTAACACAGTTAAATACTCCTAGAGGAAATTTTACACTAATATTTTGCAAATTATTTTGTGTTGCACCTTGAACTTCTATTACTTTACTTTTTACAGCTTTTCTTCTTTTTTTAGGTACTTCTATTTTTGCTCTTCCACTTAAATATTTTCCTGTTATAGATTTTTCTACTTTTTTTATTTCTTCTGCTGTTCCCTGTGCCATAACATTTCCACCATGAACTCCAGCTCCTGGACCTATATCAATAATTTGATCTGCTGCATACATTGTATCTTCATCGTGTTCAACTACAATTAGAGAATTTCCTAGATCTCTTAATTTTTTTAATGTTGCAAGTAATTTATCATTATCTCTTTGATGAAGCCCTATACTTGGTTCGTCTAGTATATATAAAACTCCTGTTAAACCTGACCCTATTTGAGTTGCAAGTCTAATTCTTTGAGCCTCTCCTCCCGAAAGAGTTCCAGCACTCCTGCTTAATGTTAAATACTCTAGTCCTACATCAATCAAAAATTGTAATCTTTGATATAGTTCTCTTAAAATTAAATCTGCTATCATTAATTCTTGTTTTGAAAGAGATAAGTTTTTTAAAAATTCTAATATTTTTTTTATAGACATTCCAGTTAATTCATTAATATTTTTTTCTCCGATTTTTATTGATAGAATTTCATCTTTTAGTCTAGCTCCTTTACAGGTTGGACATTCTGAATTACTCATATATAATTCATAAAAATCTCTCATTCCCTGTGATTTTGTTTCACTATGTCTCCTTTCAAGTGTTGGAATAATTCCTTCAAAAGGTGATGTAAATTTTCTTATTCCAGAAGGCGACTCATATTCAAAATCTATTTTTTCATTTCCTGTTCCATATAATATTTTTTGTAAAAATTCTTTTGGTAGTTTTTTTATAGGTTTACTTATATCTACTCCATAATGCTTTCCTATACTTTCAAAGTACATTTTTGCCATTGTGTCGCCTTTCTTCATAGTACTTGCTCCAAAAGCTTTTACTCCGTCATATAATGTTTTATTTTTATCTGGAATTATAAGATCTTCATCCATTTTCATTAAATATCCAATACCCATACATGTTGGACATGCACCATATGGATTATTGAATGAAAACATTCTAGGCGTTAATTCTGGAAAACTAAATCCACAATCTGGACATGCATAATTACAACTATATATTACTTGTTTATCTCCTACAATATCAATTAAAACTAAATTTTCTGCATATTTTAGTGCAATTTCTACAGATTCTGCAAGCCTAGTTCTTATTTCTGGCTTTATTACAAGACGATCTATTACTATTTCTATTGAATGTTTCTTTTTTCTGTCTAGTATAATATCATCTGAAAGTTCATATAGTTCACCGTCAATTTTCACTCTAACAAATCCGTCTTTTCTATACCCTTCTAAAAGTTTTGTGAATTCTCCTTTTCTACTTCTTACTACTGGTGCTAAAATTTGTATTTTCGTTCCTTCATTTAGATTTAGTATATTATCTACAATTTGATCTAATGTTTGCTTTTCTATCTTTTTACCACAATGAGGACAATATGGTACTCCAATTCTTGCATATAGCAGACGTATATAGTCATAAATTTCTGTTACTGTACCAACTGTAGAACGTGGATTTTTTGATGTGGTTTTTTGATCTATAGAAATGGCTGGAGACAATCCTTCTATTGATTCTACATCTGGTTTTTCCATAATTCCTAAAAATTGCCTTGCATAAGATGATAGACTTTCCACATATCTTCTTTGACCTTCTGCATATAAAGTATCAAAAGCAAGTGAAGATTTTCCAGAGCCAGAAAGACCTGTTATTACTACTAATTTATCTCTTGGTATCTCTAAATTTATATTTTTTAAATTGTGTTCTTTTGCTCCTTTTATTATAATTTTATCATTCATTTTTTTATTTTATAAATCTATAAATTTTTGTTTTATAGAACCAGTGATGTTTTTCTGTTAAGACTAAATTTAATTTGTAGATTTATTTTTTCTCCTTCCTTTATTATAAATAAAATATCGATGTCCTTATTATAATACATTTAGAAAATAAAAACAAGAGTTTGTATATATAAATATATCATTTGCTAGTAAAAAATATAAAGTATACTTGAATAGTAACATCTATTCAAATTTCTTACTGGACTGTAACTATTTGCTCAATGCTGTCTATAAAGTTTTTATAAATAAATATCTACAATATCAGAAATATTTATATTTAAATTTTCATTAATTTGAATTTTTTTCTTAATAAAATCTATATGAGTTACAATCCCTTTTACTTTATGATATTTTCTATTTTTATAAAACTTAATTTCCACACTGCTTCCATTTTCAATTTTATTAAAAACATCATTCAATTCTCTTAGTGCTTCCTCAGATAAATCTTTTTTATCTTCATATTCTATTTCCTTTTCTCTTAAAGCTTCTTGCAATCCTTTTAGTGCATCAAATGGAAGAAATTGCTTTGCTCTTGATATTCTACTCTCCACTTCTATGACCTCCTATCAATTTATTTCTAGCCATTGCCGTTGCTCCTTCTTCTAAATTCATACCTCTAATAATAGTGTTTTTCCCCATTTTATTTTTTATGTTACACATTGCAAGTTCTAATTTTCTTTCTTTATTCACTTTTTCTTGATCTATAAACAAATTTAATTGTATATTTTCTTTTTCTGTTACATTTGCAAGATTTATTCCAATTCTTCTAATTGAAAAATTTTTATTTGTAGTTTTATCATACACATCTAAAAATGATTTTAAAAGTTCGGAGTATATATTAGTATAATTAGTTAATTTTTTTGTTCCACCTGTTGCTCTTATAACATCTTTTGAATACCCAATATATAGTCCAATTGTATCAGTCATTAAATTATTTTCTACAAGTCTTAAACTTCCTAACTCTACCATTTCTTTTAAAACTAATCTTGCTTTTATAAATGAATAGTCCTCAAATAATACTTGACTATTTGAAATAGAATTACATTTTGGTTTATAAGATTTTATATCTGCAATAGTGCAACTTTCTTTTCCAAAAGAGTGATCTATCAGATATTCTGCATTTATTCCAAATTCTTTATATATTTTTTTAGCAAGTTCTATAGGAGTCGATTTATATAGTTTTAAATATTTTGAAGCGTCCATAAAAGCTTCGTCTATTGAATATACATGTATATCTTCTTTTGAAAAGTATTTTAAATAAATTTCATATATATTTGCTGAATATTCTATATATTTTTTCATTCTAGGCATTGCAATAATATATTTTATTGTTGGTGGAATTTCATAGATTCTACATCTATTTTTTACTCCTAACATTTTCATCTTTGGAGATACTGCCAAACAAATTGTGCCTTTTCCTCTATTTTGATCTGCTACTACTAGGTTAGTATTAAAGGGATCTAAACCTCTTTCAACACATTCAACAGAAGCATAGAATGTTTTTAAATCTATACACATGTAAATTTTTTGCATTATTTTCACTCTCCATTCATAATGTTTGAATTATTATAACATTTTTATGGTTATTTGTAAACGTTTGTTTGTATATAATTGCTATGTAATTTTTCCCTTATTTGGTATATTTTGTAAGATTTAGTTTTTGTAATGTTTACGTTACTAAAGAGCAAAAGCGACATGATTAGATGCTTTAACTTTTTATCTTAATTGCTTGTCGCGTCTTTGTTCGCGCGCCAATTTTACGCAAGTAAAATTGTGCGCAATAATTGCTGTTATAGGAAAATCTTCGATTTTTCCTATAACAGCACAAAACGGAAAGCCTTATAATTATTCAAATTTTAATATTTTTGCATTGGCTTTAAAGTAAATTCATGTCATCCAATTTTTTCTATATCAATTCTTGCATTATCATATCTTATATCTTCAATAGACACTCCATTTAGTTTTAAAATATCTCCCGCTTCTAATCTTAAGATTACTGTACTTGTTAATGTCATTCTATTACTTGTGCTATTTCTTATTACTGGAGATTCATTAAAAGTATCCTCTAATGCTTGATTATTTACAGAAAGTATAGCATTAAAATTAAATGTTCCTGTTACATCTTGTACCCCAAACAATTGATATGATATTTGATATATACCAGTTTCATTTATATTTATTTCATCACTACCTTCTTGATGACTTAACGCTGTTCCTTCTATTATTTGATTTTGACTAAATCTAATTGTCGTTGTACCAAGTGTAGTATTATCACCATTTCTTGCAATCGCAACAAGAATATTTGGCATTTCTCGATCGCTTTGATTATTTATAATTACAATGACCAAAATAATTACAAAAATAATCGCTATACTAACAAGTATTGCTTTTAATATGTTATTACATTCACAACACATAATAAATCCCTCCTATTATATGTTATGAAAATTCGTTATACAATGATACCTCTCATTTTCTAAAAGTTTACTAAATAATTACTCAATACTGTCAATCTAAGATTATTATTATCATTTTGAAAACACTATAAAATTCCAGATTTGTTCTAAAACCAGAATTTAGTCTTAGTTTTCAAACTGGAATTTACTTTTGAAATAATATATAATATCTATTTACATTGCATATTATCCATATACATTTTTTTCTCTGCTAATTTATCTTGAACTCCTCGAAGAGCTTCTCCAAATCTTTGGAAATGTACAACTTCTCTTTCTCTTAAATATCTTAATGGATCTACTACGTCTGGATTATCTCTACATAAATTTATTAATTTTTCATAAGTTGCTCTAGCTTTTTGCTCTCAAAAAGGTAATATAGTGCAACCTTTTTATTGAACAAATCGGAAAGCCATTTGCTTCTACTAAATATTAAATTTTTTCTTTGGCTTTTAAGTTAATTTGTTCATGCGCCAAATTTCTGAAAGAAATTTGTGTGCAACTGTTGAAGCGAAGCGACTTTTATATAATAGGAAATAATATGAAACTTTAAGTTTCTTAGGCTCAAATTGAAAATAAATATTATATTTTATTTTCAAAGGAAAGTGATACTTTCCTATTATATAAAAAATTTAGGTGTAACATTTACAACTTCAAGAAAATATCAACTTCATTATTTCTATCAACCTCAATTTTTTCAATAAAATTCTTTAATGTTACATTATTAAATTTTTTGGTATATGAAAAGTCTAAAATTAGCTTATTTATTGCTTTAGGGAGATTTTTAGTCTTATTATTTTCCCCTAACCTATTTAGTTCTTCTTTTAAATTATTTATTTTATTTTGATAGACATTATATTTTTCTAAAAATTC
>CALXAU010000027.1 GCA_944386355.1 uncultured Clostridia bacterium | reverse complement strand
TTCTTTTACTATTTACAACTGTACTTATGTTTTGTATCTTATCAAATAATATATACCATTTTATTGGTGTGAATAGTAACAATTTCCTATAATATAAAATACATCGCACACAAAATTCCAAAAAAATTTTGTGTGCACAAACAATGAGTGTAGCATGAAAAGTAATCTAACAGTTCAAAAAATTTTATTATTCTTGCATATTTTGATTTGCTTTTTCGGCATATTTATTGTTCACTACTTTATCATATGGAACTTTATTCTGTAATTCTCCAGCCATAGACATTACTTCTTGTAATAATTTAAAAGAATCTTCTTTTAATACAGGTGTTGTATTCCAAACATCTATATCTTTATAATTTTGTATTACTTTTTCCAATAATTTAACATCTGTATCTGGAAAAAAAGATGTTATCTCTTGTGCAATTTCTAATGAAGAATGTTCCTCTACCCATTTCTGGCCTTTGGCTACTGCATTTGTAAAGCTTTGTATTATTTCTTCATTATTTTCTATATAACTTTTTTTAGCACAATATCCTGTATATGGGATTTCTCCTGCTGCTTCTCCAACTGCTGCAACAATATATCCTTTTCCTTGTTCTTGTGTTAATGAGGCTGTAGGTTCAAATAAAGTTACATATTCTGCATCTCCTGCTGTAAAAGCTCCTGCCATTAAATCAAATTTTATACTATCATCTAAAGTTACATCCTTTTGAGGATCTATTCCATTCTTTTTTAAAACATATTCTAATGTCATATAAGGAACTCCACCTTTTCTTCCAGGGATTATTGTTTTGCCTTTTATATCTTCCCATTTAAAATTTTCATTTGCTTCTTTACTTACTAGGAAAGAGCCGTCTTTTTTAGTAAGTTGTGCAAAAACTTGGCAATAATCTTCTTTTCCTTCATTATATACATATATAGATGTTTCTGGACCTGCAAATCCTATTTCTACTTGATTTGATAAAACACTTGTCATAACTGCATCTGAACCTTGTGCAGTTGTTAATTCTATATTTAATCCTTGTTCTTCAAAAAAGCCTTTATTTATAGCCACATATTGTGGAGCATAGAATATTGAACGAGTTACTTCATTAACTCTAATATTTTTTAATTGTTGCTCATTATTTTCTGATTTTCCTGATATAAAAAATCCTATAATAGCAACTATTAAAACTGAAATTGCCCCAATTATTCTTGTTATTATTTTTTTTCTCAATTTTATTCACATTCCTTTCTTTGCTTACAAATTTAGTTGAAAACTAATATGGTAAAAAAATTTTCTGATAATATTTGGAAACAATATAAAATTCTTACATAATTAATTATTTAAATTTTTTTGAATTTTTTATTATTTTTTCAAAAATTATTACTGCTTCATACATAATTCCTGCTACAATAGCTAATATAATTACACTTGTCATAACTAAATCTAATTTAAATACTTGACCTCCATACACTATTAGATATCCGAAGACCTGCTTTAGAAACCAAAAATTCTCCTGAAATTACTCCTACTAAAGAAAGACCTATATTTACTTTTAAAGAATTTATAAATGTAGATATATTAGCAGGTAGAATAATTTTTATTAATATTTGCAATTTTGAACAATGAAATGTTTTTGCCATTTTTATTAATTCTTTATCTGTATTTCTAAATCCTTCTGAAATTTCTAATATAGAAACTACCAAAGATATAGCTATTGCCATAAAAATTATTGCTTCTGTTCCTGCTCCAACCCAAATTATTATTACTGGACCGAAGAGCAACTTTTGGAAGGCTGTTTAATACTACTAAAAATGGTTCTAATACTTTAGATAGAAATGGAGACCACCATAATAAAATTGCTACAAAACTTCCAAGTATCGTTCCAAGTAAAAAGCCAACTAAAGTCTCATATACTGTTACCCATAAGTGTTTTATTAAATCATTAGAAGCAAGATTTGAAAAAGTTTCTATTATCCTACTAGGTTTGCTCATAATAAAACTATCTATTATATTTGCATTTGCAAGAGTTTCCCACAAAATTATAAATCCAATCAAAATTCCTATTTGAGTTAAAAATATTAATGTTTTGTTTCTTCGTTTACTCTTTAGATATTTTTTTCTTTCATTTGATATATTACTAACTATCATCAACACCCAGCTCCTTCCATAAAATATTAAAATATTTACTAAATTTAGGACTGGTTCTACAATTCATTGGAGTTCTTCCGTTCAATTTCAAAATCAATTTTATGAATATCTTTTATCATACCTGGTCTTTTTGATAATACTAATATCCTGTCAGACATACTTATTGCTTCTGATATATCATGAGTTACTATTAATGCAGTAATATTTTCTTTTCTTAAAATACTATAAATATCATTTGTAACCATTATTCTTGTTTGATAATCTAAAGCTGAAAAAGCTTCGTCTAATAAAAGAATTTTAGGTTTTACAGCAAGAGTTCTAATTAGAGCTGCTCTTTGCCTCATTCCTCCTGATAATTCTGAAGGATACTTATCTTTAAATTCATATAAATTATATTTTTTTAATAATTTTTCTACATATTCTATATTTTCTTGACTTTTTTTGTTTTGAACTTCTAACCCAAAAAGTACATTACTATATATTGTTTTCCATTCTAATAAGCAATCTCTTTGTAACATATATCCTATTTTATTGCATATTCCTTCTACTTTATCTCCTTCTATGTATATCTCTCCTTCTGTTTTTTCTTCTAGACCGCTTATTATTGATAAAAGTGTAGATTTACCACAACCGCTTGGTCCTATTATAGATACAAATTCTCCTTTATTTAACCTAAAAGTTACATTTTTTAAAGCTAATATTTCTCCGTCTTTATTTTGATAGAGTTTACTTATGTTTTTAACTTCTAAAATTTTGTTCATTTTGCCCTCCTTTACTTTATTTTATGTAACCAATCATTAAAATGAAACAAAAAAAAGATAGTATTTTTTATATACTATCTTCACAAAAGCGACATGACTAAAATTAAACATATTACTTATCAAAATATGTACTTATTTCTTGTAAATCTTCAAAATTATGTTGTCTTAATATTTCATATATAATTATAGCAACTGAATTTGATAAATTTAATGATCTAAGTGTTGGAAGCATGGGTATCCTTATTGTTTTAGTATCTAAGTATTTTTCTAAAAGCCATTCTGGTAAGCCTTTTGTTTCTTTACCATATAATACAAATATTTCATCCATTTTAGAATAATCTATATCTGTATATTTAGTTTTTCCCTTTGTTGTTGCAAAGAACATATTGTGTTCTTCGGGTTTATATTTGTTTAAAAAATCTTCTAATGAATTATGCTCTTCAATTTCAAGTTTATCCCAATAATCTAGTCCAGCTCTTTTTATCGATTTTTCATCTATTTTGAAACCTAATGGATGTACTAAATGTAGTTTAGATCCTGTTATTGCACAAGTTCTTGCTATATTTCCGAGTATTTTGAGGAATCTCAGGTTCTACCATTACAGTATTTAATATCATTTAAAAAATCATTCCTTTCTTCTCCCTAAGGGTTACAAATCACATCTATAAAATTTTTCAAACTAAAATTCATTCCTTTCTCGCTTTGCTCGGAAGGCACGCATAGTTATGAAATACTTTTCTTTCAAATTATTGGTTTCTTTTCTTTTTTTATGGTTATATAATAGCATAAATATTATTGCTTTTCAACAACACTAATCACTATTCTGCAATATTTCTACTTTTTGTGTTCCTACCACATTTCCTGTAATATTATCATAAACTTTTATATTTAATTCAGTTACATCTTTTAAATTTTTTATTATTAAATATTCTTTACTTAGATCATATGATAATTGTAGTTCTTGCCCATTTTTATAGCTTACATTAAGTCCATTTTGGTCTGTTATTTCAAAAGAATACTTTACACTTTCATAATTCATACTTTTAGTGTCTCTAATTATATCAGCATCTGAATACAATTCCATTATACCTAATAATTCTGAATTTGCTATTTCTAGAATTTTTATTTCTGGAGTTCCAAAAGCTTCTGCATTTTCTCCTATGCTTTTTAAATCAATTTTAATACTTTTTCCTGAAAATGAACAACTCTTTAATTGCTTTTCTTTTTGTTTTAGATCTATTTCAAAATTAGCTAATGCTTTAGAATTTGAATTTTTTAAAGCCTCATATCCTATATCTAAATTTTCAATTACACTTTCTACAACTTCTATACCATAGTCAGTACCTGTCTCATTTAAAATTTCTACTACATCTAAATTCACTTTATCATTAACTATTTTTACATTTTCTAGATCATACACCATACAAATTTGATATACTCCATTCATTTCTTTTTTTGAAATATGTGTAATAACACTGTTAGGGTATTCTGAACCTTCTTCTACATTATTAAACTTATATGGATTTATTTCTAAATATAAATCATTATATTCTTTATTATCTTTATATATAAAATTTACTATTAATATTTTTTCATTATATGCATAATCATTTAATGTTAAAGTTTTAGTTTCTTCACTAGTAATCTGATTTGTTTTATTTTCATCATTAACTTCAACATTGTTTTCAATATTAATTTTTTGCTCGTCTTTTATTTCAATTTTTTCTTTTTCATATTGTTCTTTATCAATATTTAATTTTTCACCTATATATGAAAATATATTTGGCATATCATTTATATGTGCATATACATTAACTCCTAAAAAGACAATTAGTACAGTTGCAAATATACTTAAATATTTTACGATATTAGAATGTGCTTTTGATATTTTTCTCGTTCTTAAGCTATTTAAGGTTTCATCAATTACATGCTTAGTTCTTTCAGGTATTTCTTCCTTTTGATGCATTTTGTATTTTATTAAATCATCAATATCTTTATCTTTAATATTAAAACTCACATTAATCCCTCCTTATTAATTATTTTTTTCATTTTTTCTCTAGCTCTTGATAACCTAGATTTTATAGTTCCTTTCGCTACACCTAAAATTTTAGATATCTCTCGTATTGAAAAATCATCATAATAGTATAAAATTATAATTTCTTTATCTTTTTCATCTAACTTATTAAGTACATATGTAATAAAACTGTAATCATCTTTTTCTGTTGTTTTTAAGTTCTCTATTTCTTCAATATTTATGTTTCTTATTCTTTCTTTTTTTTGATTGTTTAAAATTTTTTTACATTGATTTATTAGTATTCTTACTAACCATGTTTTAAAAAATTTTTCATTTCTTAACTTATATATATTTGTATATACTAAGATTATAGTTTGTTGTATAGCTTCTTCTATATCGTCATCACACTTGAGAAATGTTCTAGCAGTATTATATAAAATTAATTCATACATTTTTATTAATTCTTCTAAAGCTCTTATTTCTCCATTTTTTGCTTTTTCTACTAATTCTTCCATATTTACTATCCTCCTCTTACCTATTAGATACTTTTAAACTCAATTTGGTTGCAATTTTATTTTTAATATAGCTGTATGTCGCCTCTTTGTTCGTGCGCCAATTTTACGCAAGTAAAATTGTGTGCATTGATTGCTGTTATAGGAAAATCTTCGATTTTTCTTTTTAAAAAAAATATTTAATATTTATTTTCACTTTGTATTGCGAAACTAAAAAGTTTCATATTGTTTCCTATACAAAAAAAGTTTATATATTAATAATTTTATATTAAATCTTGGATTAATACACTATAGATATTACTTAACTATCTGTGCAAAACCAAAAAGTTGTATATAACCTATACCGTTAACTAGAAAAAGATTTTATACTTTAAGGAAATTATTAATATATAAACATTTTTAATTAATTATTACTCTATTCTAATAAATTTATTTTCCTTAATCAATATTTATTAAACTCTTCTAAATCAAATTTTTTGTCTTACATACTCATACAAAATAACTCCTGTTGCAACAGATGCATTTAAGCTTTCTGTTTTTCCGTAACATTGGTATTTTTATTTTCTTGTCTGCTAATTTTTGAATCTCTTCACTTACTCCATTTGCCTCATTACCAATTACTATTACCTTTTTACTATATTTTATATCATAAATACTTTTATTTGTTTGAAGAGATGTAACCAAAACTTCAAATTTATGTTTTTTTAATTTTTGCAGATCTTCTTGCAAATTCTCACATTCTATTATTTTTACTCTAAAAATTGCTCCCATTGTAGAACGTATTACTTTTTCATTATAAGCATCTACTGTACCTTTTGACACAAAAATTTGTGTTAATCCAACACTATCTACTGTTCTAATGATTGTACCTAAGTTCCCAGGATCTTGAATATTATCTAAAGCAATTATTATATCTTCATCATAATTTATTTCTTGTTTTTTTTCATCCATCCTTACAATAGCCAAAATTCCTTGTGGATTAACTACTCCTGTTATATTCTCAAATATTTTTTCTGGAACTAAAATACATTCTTTTTTAGCTAAATTGTATATTATTTCTTTTGGAATAATTTCAGTTTTCTCACAACTTTCACATATTATTATTTGTTCTATTTCTACATTTTCTTGAATTGCCTCTTTTATAAGTTTTATTCCTTCAATAATATATTCTCCATGTTGTTTTCTATATTTTCTATCTTTTAATTTTTTTGCATGCTTTATAATTTCATTGTCTTTACTTACTATTCTTTGCATATATTGACCCTTTCTAAATACTAATTCATTAGATTTCTACAATGTAATTTTTTATAAATAAAATATATTTAAACTCTATGACTTCTACATTGTCTAACTTAAAAATTTTAAAAACTCTGTTACACCTTTTAAAATTTTCTTTTCATTTTTACTAGCTAATTCTAAAGTTATCATTGGTTTTATTCCAGGTGATACTTTTATATTGATTCCATATTTCTTTACTAAATTTGGTACATCTACATTAAATTTTCTTGGTTCAAAAGTGAATACTACAGCTGTTTTTCTACTTGCAATTTTAGTTATAAATAGTTTTTTACTTAAGTATTTTATTCTTGCTATTTCTATTAAATTTTCTAATTCGTCTGGCATATTTCCAAATCTATCTATAATTTCATCTATTATATTTGCAATATCTTCTTCTTTTTTGCATAATGCTATACTTTGATATATTTCAATTTTCTGACCTGGATCAGATATATATGTATCTGGTATATAACTTGTAACATTTAAATCTATTTGTATATCAGTATCTTCCTGAACTTCCACACCTTGTATTTCTTTTACTACTTCATCTAATAATGTGCAATATGTCTCATAACCAACCTGTTCTAAATGCCCAGACTGTATTTCTCCAAGTAAGCTTCCTGCCCCTCTAATTTCTAAATCTCTCATTGCTATTTTAAATCCTGATCCAAACTCTGTAAATTCCTTTATAGCTTTTAGTCTTTTATCTGCAACTTCTGATAATAGTTTGTCTCTTTTATAAGTAATATATGCATATGCTTGTTTATTAGACCTTCCTACTCTTCCTCTAATTTGGTACAACTGTGCAAGTCCCATTCTGTCTGCATTTTCAACTATTATTGTATTTGCATTTGGTATATCTATACCAGATTCCAAAATTGTTGTACAAACAAGAACATTTGTCTTTCCCTCAATAAATTCTTGCATTATTTCTTCTATTCTAGCTCCCGTCATCTGTCCATGTGCATATACAACATTTGCTTCTGGAACTAATTGTGATATTTCAACAGCCTTTTTTTCTATATTTTCTACTCTATTAAATAAATAAAATACTTGCCCTCCTCTTTCTAGTTCCTTTGTGATAGCTTCTTTTATTACTTCTTCATCATATTCTAGTACATACGTTTGTACAGGTTTTCTATTTTGAGGTGGTTCATATATAACTGACATATCTCTTACTCCAACAATTGACATATGCAATGTTCTTGGAATAGGTGTAGCTGTCATTGTTAATACATCAATACTTGATTTATATTTTTTTATTTTTTCTTTTGCTTTTACTCCAAAACGATGCTCTTCATCTATTATTAATAATCCTAAATCTTTAAATTCTATATCATTACTTAACATCCTATGTGTTCCTATAACAACATCTACTTCTCCCAATTTTAATTTTTTTATAACTTCTTCTTGATATTTCTTATTTTTAAACCTATTTAAAATTTCTACTTTTACAGCAAAACCTTCCATTCTTGTTTTGAATTCCTTATATTGCTGTTCTGCAAGTACTGTTGTTGGGACTAAATAGGCAACTTGTTTATGATCCATAACTGCTTTAAAAGCTGCTCTTATTGCTACTTCTGTTTTTCCATATCCAACATCTCCACACAAAAGTCTGTCCATTGGTTTATCTTTTTCCATATCTTTCTTTACTTCTTCAATACAACGCAATTGATCTTCTGTTTCTTGATATGGAAAATTTTCTTCAAACTGCTTTTGCCATGGTGTATCTTTACTAAACGCATATCCTTTTACCTTTTCTCTTTTTGCATAAAGTTCTATTAAATCTCTTGCAACTTCTCTTAAATTTTTCTTTACTTTTGCTTTAGTATTTTCCCATTCTTTACTACCTAATTTGTTTATTTTAGGTAAAAGTCCGTCTCCTCCTATATATTTTCTAATAGAATCCATTTGATTTGTAGGAACATATAATATATCATCTGCTTGATATTTTATTTTTATATAATCTTTTGTTGTACCGTCTGCTGTTATAGTATTTACTCCTATATAAATTCCTATTCCATAATTTTTATGAACAACATAATCTCCTATTTTTAAATCTGCAAATACTACTTTTTCTCCTTCTTTATATGCCGTATTTGTTATTTTTCTCCTTCTTTTATCTCCCTCAATTAGCTCATCTGCAGATATTATAACTTGATTTAAAGTTATATTTTCAAAACCACTACTTACTGTTCCAACAGTGATTGTTACTATGCTTTCTGTGCTTTTTACTATTATTGTTTTATCTAAATTCTCTTCTATTTTACAAATTATTTTCTCTTTTTCTAAAATAGTTTTTAGTTTCTTTGCTTTTTCTTTAGAATTAACAAAAACTGTTACTTTCTTTTTTTCACTAATTAATTTTTTTAAGTCTTTTAAGAAATTTTCAATTTCACTTTTATAATAATTTATTTCTCTATAATTCATAAAATATGTTTCTATCTGAAATTTAGGCTTTGTGTCTAGCTTTTCCATATATATGAATTGATTATCTAAATTTTCTTTTATTTGCTCTAAACTTGATTTATTACTTATTGCTTGAGGAATCCATTTTTCTTTTTCTAATAGAGCTCTTTCTAAATTTTCTTGATCTTGAAAAATATTTTTTTCTCTTTGTTCTATTTTACTTATTTCATCAAATATAATACAGGTTTGTTTTGATAGATAATTTAGCAAAGACTCTTCTTTCTCATAGAAACAATTAAAATATTTATCTATTTTACTTATATAGTCTCCTACTTTTATTTGCTCTATATCTTCTTTTAATTTTTCTTCTTGAAGATCTGTATCTACCTTTATTTTTTCAATTTTTTTACATACTTCCTCTTTTGTTTTTTCTAACACATATTCATGTGCTGGAAAAATTGTTATTTTTTCTAAATTTTGAATAGAACGTTGACTTAAAATATGGAATGATCTAATAGAATCAATTTCATCTCCCCAAAATTCGATACGTATACCTGTATTTTCATTTGTAGAAATATCTACTATTCCACCTCTTATACTAAATTGCCCTCTTCCTTCTATTAAGTCATATCTTGTGTAACCCAATTGTATCAATTTTTTCTTTAATTCTTCTATACTATAACTTTTTCCTACTTTGAATTCTAATATATTTTTATAAAGCGTTTCTTTTGAAGGTAGTTTTTGCATTACCGCTTCTATTGTAGTAACAATAATAAATTTCTTTTTTGACACAATTTGGTTTAAAGTCTCTATTCTTTCATATGGTAGATCTTTGCTTTCTGCTATATAATCATATGCTACAATATCTTTCTTTGGAAAAAAAACTACTCTTTCTGTGAAATTCTTTATATCTTCTACAATTTTTCTTGCTTGTATTTCATTATATGTTACAATACACACATTCTTTTTAGCAAATTCGTGTATTCCAGATATTATTTGAGTCATTCCCACGTCAGTTAAGCCCGATATAGCTATCGGACTTTTTTTATTTTCAATTTCATGTATTAAATCTACAAATTTATGTGATTTACCTAATTCTCCTATAATAGTATTCATTTATCTCTCCTATTTAAATTATAATCTCTCTTGCATTTTGTTTTAACCATTTGTCTATTTCTTCATAATTTGGTATAAATTTTTTTACTAAATTATAGAATTCTTGACTATGATTTGCATATTTTATATGACAAAGTTCATGTACAATAATTGCATCTACTTTATCTTCTGGCAACATTATTAATCTATTACTAAAATGCAATTCTTTTTTATTTACATTACAGCTTCCAAATTGACTAGTTGAATCACCTACTTTAAAATCGGAATAATTAATATTTGTTTTTTTACTCCAAAAAGGAAGCCTTTCTCCTATTAGTACTTGTGTATTTCTCTTAAATAACTTTTTTAAATTTATATCTATATATTGCTTCTTTTGTTCCTCTGACAAATTTTGTGAAATATTTATTAAAATCTTTTTTTCTTCCTCTTGTATAGATATTTGTAATCTATCTTCTTTGATTTTATTTAATTCTACTTCATAAAATTCTCCTTGGTATAAAATTTTCTCACCTGTATACCAATGTTTTATATTCGAGTTTTCTGTTTTTATTATTTCATTATATTGTTTATATATCAAGTCCTCATTTTCTTTTATTATATTTTCGAAATCCCTTTTTGATACCATTCGAGGCATACTTATATTTAATATATTTAATTTAAAATATATTTTTATTTTGTCAGAATTTTTATATTTTCTTACTATAACTGGAATTTTTTTATCTTTTATTTCTAAATAATTTCTTGCATACGCCATTTTATTTTTCCTTTTTATTTTATATAAAATATTTATTTTTCAATATATACACCTAAATTATGAAATTATTTTACCATATTTTTGCTAAGTTTACAATTAAATGTATATTTTTTTATTTTTTTATATATACTTATATTGTTACTATTCATAGCTATATTTATTTTTATCAATGATATATCTATACTCTAGCTAACAACTATTTATTATTAGATGATTAAAAATATTTATAGATATTTTAACATATCCCAATAAAAGACAATTCTATATAACTGTTAATAGTAGCAATTTATTTGAAAGAAAGGTTAAAATTTTATGAATATGAATTATCCAGAATATCCATATATTGGTTTTAAAGATGAAAATTTAAAAACACCTCTTACTTTTCCACCAGAGCATCAAGATACTCAGCCAGGAATGGAATATTTAATGAATCCTGCTCCTCTTTTTGAAAATCCAAATTATGTTCCTAGTGGTAAGTTAAATGGTAAAGTTGCTTTAATTACTGGTGGAGATAGTGGTATTGGACGAGCTGTTGCACTTCTATTTGCCAAAGAAGGTGCAGACATTGTAATTAGTTATTTTAATGAAAATCAAGATGCAAATTTTATAAAAGAAAAAATTGAAGATTTAGGTAGAAGCTGTATTACCTTATTTAGAAGTTAATTCTAGTATTATTAATACTACGTCTATTACTGCTTTTGAAGGCAAAAAGAATTTAATTGATTATTCTGCAACAAAAGGTGCAATTACTGTCTTTACAAAGTCTTTAGCTCTTTCTTTAGCAGATAGTAAAATTAGAGTTAATGCTGTTGCTCCTGGTCCTGTTTGGACTCCTCTTATTCCTTCTTCATTTAAAGATTCAGAAGTTGAAATTTTTGGTATAGATGTTCCATTAAAAAGAGCAGGTCAGCCTTTTGAATTAGCTCCTGCATATTTATATCTTGCAAGTGATGATTCTAGATATGTTACAGGTCAAATTATTCATGTTAATGGAGGCGGTATTGTTTAAAAATTTATCTTAATACTATTCTCTCAATACTTTATCTATATTTTGTATATTAGCAAATGATATATCTATATTTTGGAATATAGAAAATGGTCTCATGTTAATTATATTTTTTGAAATATCAATATTTTGCAGCCTATTGTCTCCTTATTCTTGAGATTATATATTTTTGTAATTTTTCCATAAATTCATCTGCCTTTATTTCTTTTTTTGCTACCATATCTAACCCTTTTTCCCAACTTGCAGTTAATTTTGGATTTAATAAATCTGGCATACTTCTAAAAATAATATCATATATAATTTCACCTTTTTGAGAAGGTGTTATTATTTGTGTTTTATTATTTATTATAATATATTTTATTCTTTCCAGTTTTTTTATAATTTCTGCTCTTGTTGCACTTGTGCCTATTCCAGCACCTTTTATTTGTTCTCTTAATTCTTCATCCTCTATTAATTTACCGGCATTTTCCATTGCTAGAATTATTGAACCAGAATTATATCTACTAGGTGGAGAAGTTTCCGCTTCTTTTGTCTCCATTTGTTCTATTTGTATTTCCTGCCCTTTTTTTAATGTTCTTAACAAATTATTTTCTTTTTCTTCGTTATTTTTAATACCTTTTTCCACATTTTGCTCTTCATTTGTGGAATTTATATCTTGTTTTTCTATTTTAGTTGGCTTAAGTATTTCTAAAAATCCTTCTCTTAATAGAATTTTTTGATTTGCATAAAAATTCTCATTTTCTATACTTATAGTTAATTGCATTTTACTATATTCAGCTGGTGGATAAAAAATTGCTAAAAATCTTTTTACAATTAGTTTATATATTTCTTTTTGTAGTGTTGGTAATTTATCAAAATTTTCGTAACCTTGTCCTGTTGGTATTATTGCATAATGGTCTGTAATTTTACTATCATTTACATATTTTGTTTTTATAAGATTAGTTGAATATTTTTCGTTTATCATTTTATTTATGTATTTTTGTATTTCGTCATCTTTAAATCTTTTTGCAATTCCATTTAAGTTTTTAGATATTTCCTTAGCTACAGCTGTTGATAGAACTCTTGCATCTGTTCTTGGATAAGTAACTAATTTTTTTTCATATAAATTTTGTATTATTTCTAGTGTTTCATCTGGCTTTATTTTAAATTTTTTTGTACATTCATTCTGGATTTCTGCTAAATTGAACAATAAAGGTGCATTTTCTTTTTGCTTTGTCTTTTTTAGTTCTGTTACAATAGCTTTTTTTCCTGATAAAATATTAATAAAATCTTTTGCATCTTGTTCTTTTTTAAATCCTGTTTCATTGTATAATTTTGGAGAATCTACCATAACTGATTTTTCTGTTACTTTCCATTCAGCAACTATATTATTGTCTTTTTCTCCAAAAGTTCCTACTATTTTATAGTATTTTGTCTTTACAAAATTTCTTATTTCTCTTTCTCTAGAAACAACCATACCTAAAACACATGTCATAACTCTACCAACAGATATTGAAGTTTTTTCTTCATTTATTTTAGCTGCTAAATTTCTTCCATATAATACAGATAAAAATCTGGAAAAATTAATTCCTATTAAATAATCTTCTTTAGCTCTTAAATATGCACTATCTGATAAACTATCATATTCACTTAAGTCTTTAGCTTCTTTTATTCCTCTTAATATTTCTTCTTCTGTTTGAGAATCTATCCATACCCTTTTTTTATTTTTTCCTTTAACTCCTATCATTTCATCTACTAAACGATAAATGTATTCTCCTTCTCTTCCAGAGTCTGTTGCAACATATATTGTATCTACTTCTGGTTTCGTAATTAAAGTTTTTATTGTTTCATATTGATTTTTTACTGCTGGTATTACTTCATATTTCCATTTTTTTGGTATAAATGGTAAAGTTTCCAATCTCCAATATTTTAATTCGGAATTATATTTTTCTGGATAACTCATAGTTACTAAATGTCCTACACACCACGTAATTATCCAGTTTTCTGACTCTAAATATCCATTTTTTCTATTTGTTCCAGCCGCCTTAAGTACTTTTGCAAATTCCATTGCTACTGAAGGTTTTTCTGTTATTAATAAATTCTTGCTCATAAAAAAAATCCTTTTATATTGCTATTTTATTATTACTTTTCACAGTAATAATATTATTGACTATCTAACACCTATTTATTGCATATTCTTTTGATAATCTATATACTTCATTATATCTTTTCATTGTTTCTTCATCTTTAAAAGTAAATCTATTGTATAATTTATCAATTTCTTTTTTCTCTTGTATAACTTTTATTCCATAATTAAAATTAAAATCATAAATATATGCAAAATGTGCAACTAATATATCTGCTCCTGTATTTAAATATTTATAATTCATAATTTTGTCTTCTTTAAATTCCCTATATATTTCATCTGATATTTTTTCCTCTGAAATATCATCTTTTCCATACATTGATTTGATATCTTCAAATGTTAATGTATAAAATATATCAGTTTTATCACTATCTCTTATAATTCTTGCATGTAAGTTTTGCCTTGCAGTAAGTCCTTCTTCTATTTTTCCTCTATTATGATTTAATATAGCTAATCTAATTATATCATCATATTTTGATGTATTAATAAATTTTTTAATTAAATTTTCTTCAAATAATAGTTTTACACCAAATTCTCCATGATTTATGCTATTTTTGTCTAAAAATGTATGATATCTTTTTATTTGTTCAAATCTTCCTATATCATGCAATAAACCTATTAACTCTGCTAGTTCTATATCTTCTTGTTCTAGTTCTAAACTTTTTGCCATGTTTTTTGCTATTTGAGAAGTTCTTTCCATATGTGAAATTTTTAATTTTACTTGCTTATCTTCTGGATTATAGTTTTTTACATATTCTTTGAATGCTTTTTTTGCTTTTTCTATGTCTATATACATTTCTTGACCTCCATTTTAGCTTTTTTATTATAATTTTTATCCTTTTTAATTTTTTCTTTCTGCAAGTTTATTCTAACATATTATGTTAGAAAGTTCAATAAATGATTTTAAACATTAGAAAAAAGAGATTATTAGCAAAAATAAGTGATAATAATTCTCTTTTATTTGTCTTTTTTTATGTTTAATATTTAATTATATATAAGTTTACATATTTTGTCAATGTTAAACTCTTGCTTTTTCAAGCAATATGATATATAATACCTCTAAAATTTGAAAGGAGATCAATTATGTCATACAATTTTAGAGAAATAGAAGAAAAATGGCAAAACTATTGGGAAACAAACAACACATTTTTTACAGATGTTTGGGATTTTTCAAAGCCAAAATATTATGCATTAGACATGTTCCCATATCCTTCTGGACAAGGACTTCACGTAGGACATGTAGAGGGATATACAGCAACAGATATATTGTCAAGATTTAAAAGAATGCAAGGATATAATGTTTTACACCCTATGGGTTGGGATGCTTTTGGTTTACCTGCTGAACAATTTGCAATAAAAACAGGAAATCACCCTTCAACATTTACATTAAAAAATATTGAAACTTTTAAAAAGCAATTAAAAATGTTAGGACTTTCTTTTGATTGGGATAAAGAAATTTCAACATGTGATCCTAATTATTACAAATGGACTCAATGGATTTTTAAAAAATTATATGAAGACGGACTTGCAAAATTAATTGAAATGCCTGTTAACTGGTGCGAAGAATTAGGATGTGTTTTATCTAATGATGAAGTTATAAATGGCAAAAGTGAAAGAGGAGGCTTCCCTGTTGTAAGAAAAAATATGAAGCAATGGGTATTAGATATTCCAAAATATGCAGAAATATTATTAAATGGCTTAGAAGAAATTGATTGGCCTGAATCTACAAAGGAAATTCAAAGAAACTGGATAGGAAAATCAGAAGGGGCAGAAGTTAAATTTAAAATTGATACTCCTGACAATTTAGAATTTACAGTTTTCACAACAAGACCTGATACACTTTTTGGTGCTACATATTGTGTAATTGCACCAGAACATCCTTTAGTAGAAAAGATTACAACTAAAGAGCAAAAAGATAAAGTAGATGAATATATACAA
Source organism: uncultured Clostridia bacterium (assembly GCA_944386355.1). Lineage (GTDB taxonomy): Bacteria > Bacillota > Clostridia > TANB77 > CAG-508 > CAG-269. The sequence continues at coordinate 1,430 of CALXAU010000027.1, read as the reverse complement.
ATAACAGCAACTAAATCTGACTTAGAAAGAACTGAACTAAATAAAGATAAAACAGGTGTATTTACTGGTTGTTATGCTATTAATCCTGTAAACAACAAAAAAATTCCTATTTGGATTTCAGATTATGTTTTAGCAAGTTATGGAACAGGCTGCATTATGGCTGTTCCTGCACATGATGAAAGAGATTATGAATTTGCTAAAAAATTTGACCTTCCTATTATTCCTGTATTAGAAGGTGGAGATATATCTAAAGAAGCATTTGTTGATGATGGAATTCATATCAATTCTGATTTCTTAAACGGTTTAAATAAAAATGATTCAATAGAAAAAATGATTAACTGGTTAGAAGAAAATAAAGTTGGTACTAGAAAAATAAATTATAAATTGCGTGAATGGATTTTTGCAAGACAACGTTACTGGGGAGAGCCTATCCCAATTGTATTTGTAGATGATGAAGATAAAGTAATTCCAGATAGTGAGCTACCTCTTGTTTTACCAGAACTTGAAAATTATGCTCCTTCAAAAACAGGTGCTTCTCCATTAGACAAAGCAACTAATTGGGTAAATACTACTTTTGAAGGAAAAAAAGCAAGACGTGAAACAAGTACAATGCCAGGAGCTGCTGGTTCAAGTTGGTATTTTTTAAGATATATTGATCCAAAAAATGAAAACGAAATTGCTAATAAAAAACTATTAGAACACTGGTTACCAGTAGATTTATATGTTGGCGGACCAGAACATGCTGTAGGTCATTTACTTTATTCAAGATTTTGGAATAATTATTTATATAATAAAAATATTGTTCCTGTAAAAGAACCTTTCCAAACACTTCGTCATCAAGGAATGATTTTAGGTCCTAATGGAGAAAAAATGAGCAAATCTAAAGGAAACGTTATAAACCCAGATGACATGGTAAAACAATATGGGGCAGATAGTTTAAGAATATATGAAATGTTCATGGGACCTATAGAAAGTGCTAAACCTTGGGATATTAATGGAATCGAGGGGAGTAAAAAATTCTTAGATCGTGTATGGAGAATTTATGCAGAAAGTGATAAAATACAAGAAAAGGAAAATAAAAATTTAGAGAGAATTTATCATTTTACTGTAAAAAAAGTAACCAATGATTACGAAACTATGAATTTTAATACAGCGGTTTCTCAAATGATGATTTTTATAAACACTGTATCTAAAGAAGAAATTTTCCCAAAAGAATATGCAGAAGGTTTCTTAAAAATATTAAACCCTATAGCACCTCATATAACAGAAGAATTGTGGAATACTGTATTTGGAAATAATGGTACAATGGCATATTCTTCATGGTCTACATATGATGAAGAAAAAGCCATAGATACACAAGTAACTCTTCCTATTCAAATAAATGGAAAATTAAGAGAAACTATTACTATAAATTTAGATGAAGAAGAAGA
>CALXAU010000026.1 GCA_944386355.1 uncultured Clostridia bacterium | reverse complement strand
ATATTTGTATGTTGAGTTAATGATTTTAATGATAAATAAGAAAATTGGACGTTTACAATAACAAAAGTATTGATACATTAATATTATTTGGCAAAACATAGCTGGGGTTTAACAATCTGAATCTCGCCTGCAAAATATTAATATATCAATACTTTTGAGTAATAAGAAGTGAAAAAACATACGTTGACTTTTTTTAATTAGTACTGCTCCTTATTTATAATCTATTTCCCCTACATCATTAATAATTGTTCCTCTCATTCCAATTATTAAATCTCTATTCCCATTTAAAGAATTATATTTTAGTATTGTATAATCATTATATCTGTATTCAACACTTCCACCATCACTGTAATATGCCTTTTCGCAAATTCCATATTTTTCATCTATTTCTGCTTGTTCCATAATATTTTGAATAGTTATTATTTGTTTATCTAATGCATCTTTTAATGAATAGACCATATCGTGTTCAATTGTAACTGTTACATCTCCACCAAAAGTATATAATCCAAAATCAATATTGTCAAATTGATTTTCTTCTGCAATCTGTTTTATTCCTAAATCTTTTCTTTGGTTATATGTTAAGTTATCATATTTTTTCTTATATAATGAACTATCTAAATCATATTCAAATATTACAGGTATTTCAAGCAAATCAAAATAATCAGTATAAAAAATAACTTGTACAGTATTTCCTTGAGTTTTTCTTTTTATTCTCCAATGATAAAAATCAAATTTTTCTTCAACATCATTTTTGGTTAATTTATAATATCCATAAAACTTTTGATATTCTTCTGATGTCCATTCTGAACTTGGTGCTGTTTCATTTTGTGTTGAATTACTATTACTTTTAATTTGATTTTCACCAGCTATGTATTCTAGCGTAATATTATCAATATTTCCATTTGAAACAATCTTTATTTGTAATGATGTATTTTGTTTATTGTTTGAGGCTTCTATAAAAGTATCAAGAAGATTTTCATTTTGGATTTTTTTGTCTTCAATAATTATAATATTATTTTCAACATTTGCTTCTTCAAAGCATTGGATAACACCCACTACTGATTTTCCAAAAACAAACATATCCATTTTTTCAATATTATTAGTATTTTTATAATATTTTACTTTTACATTGTAACCTAATCCATAATAATTTTCATTGTCAAATTTAAGTACAAAAATTGGTAATTTACTGTTTGAAACATTGTTAAAATCTATAAAGAATATAACTCCATATATTATTAAAAAAACTGCTATTATTCCTAAAACAATTAAAAATTTTTTCTTCATTTATATCACCTTTTCCCCTTTCTATTATTTAGATGATTTTTTTATTGTATTATTAGATAAGATAACATTATCATTTGAATTGCTTACAGAATTTTGTTTAACAGCAGTATTATTTACATTATTAGATAAATTAGAGTTAGTTGACTCATTTAAAATATTAGATACATTATTATTTTTTTCCACTGAATTGTCTTTAGTTTCATTAATACTGTTGTTTATTTCTGTATTGTTTTTATTTGTTGTATTTCCACTACTGTTATTTGTAGTTTTATTAGTATTTATTTGTGTATTAATATTTGTATTTTCTGTATTTAATTTTTCATCATTTTTAACATTATAAACATTAGTTTTATCAACTGAATTGTTTGTTTCTATTGTTGTATTATTTTGTTTTTCTTTAAATGTATTATTTAAAGATTTTACACTATGTGCAGTACATTCATCCGGAATAGTTAGCCATAAAAAATATTCTGTATATGAGTTAGAACATCCTTCATTCGCTTTTTTCCCTGTTTCAGCACAAATCTTTGTTGAATATACATTTTGTGGTTTTTCAAATTTAGCATTTTTTAAGTTAGTATGAATTTTTGTCATTACACTAGACCAAATTAAACCAGCAGGATTTTTATTATCATATAAAACTGGTTCATTTTCATCATAACCATACCATGTTACAGCAGTATAATATGGACTAAACCCACAAAGCCACCTATCATAATTTTCATCAGTTGTTCCTGTTTTTGCTGCAATATCCATACCATTTATTGCACAATATGTAGCAGTTCCATAATTTCCTATAACTGGTTGAGTTAATAAATTTTTTAATATATATGCAACTTCTTCTGAAAAAACTTTTTTACTTTTTTGTTTTACCTCAATTAATATTTGACCTGTATTTTCATATATTTTTGTATAAAAAGTTGGCTCAATATATGTTCCGTCATTTGCAATAGTAGCATATGCCCCTGCCATTTCTAAAGGACTTATTCCTTTTTGTAATCCGCCTAATGCTAATACAAGACTATTGTCTTCTTTTGTTAATGTTGTAATTCCCATTTTCTTTAAATATTTTATAGAATTTTCTGGTTTTATTTTTTCCATTATTTCTACAAATGGTATATTTTGAGAAGACTCTAAAGCCCTTCTTACTGTTATTTTACCTAGCGGAGAGCTATAATCTGTTGGATGATAATTACCTTCAAAATCTTTTTCTGTATCATCTAAAATCGAAGCACCTGTAATTATCTTTTTATCTATTCCTGGAACAAGTACAGACAATGGCTTTATAGCAGATCCAGTTTGCCTTACACTTTGAGTTGCTCTATTTAAAGATCTTGAAACCTTTTTTTCTCCCAATCCGCCTGTACATCCTAAAACATTTCCTGTCTCATGATCTATAATCACCATTGCTGCTTGTGATGTTTCTCCTCCCCTATTTGATTTTAAAATATATTTATTTTTTTTGAATTCTGTTTCCATTTGTTTTTGAATTTCTGAATTCTGAGTGCTGTATATTTTTAACCCTGCCATATTTATATAATTAGTTGAAAAAGTTTCAGATATCTTATATTTTTCTGAAATATCATCTATTATTTGTGTTATTAAAGCATCTGTATGATATGAATATATTGCATTTTCAGAAGGTATTTCTCCTTTTTTAAAATCTAATCCCTTTTCTATCTCATTTATAGAGCTATGATATTCATTTTCTGTTATATAATTTAATTCTAACATTTTATTTAAGACTGTCTTTGTTCGTTTTTTAATTTTTTCAGTATTATCTTTATCAGTAAAAGGATTATATGAGTTAGGAGAATTATTAATTCCAGCTAAAAAAGCACATTCTTCCAAACTTAAATCTTTTGATGATTTGTTAAAATAATATTTTGCACCGAGCCTCTACCCCATAAATATTAGGTCCAACATAAATTATATTTAGATATCCTTGCAATATTTGTTCTTTAGATAATGAGATTTCTAGTAACCATGCATACCACCATTCTTGAATTTTTCTACTTATTTTATCATCAGAATTTCCTGTTAAGTTTTTTACTAATTGTTGAGTTATAGTGCTTCCACCATACGATGAAGAACCAAAATGAGTAATATAAGATAATATTGCTCCACCTGTTCTTTTTATATCTATACCACAATGTGAATAAAATCGTTCATCTTCAATTGCAATATATGCATTTTTTAAATTAGTAGGGATTTGTTCTATACTTATATTTATATTTTTCTTTTCACTACCTAATTTAGCTAATATATTACCTTCTTCATCTTGAATTATGGAATTCTCATTTAATAACATTTGTTTTGCAATATTTGTCCATTTATATGAACTTATTGCAACATATACTGCAATAATAAGAATAAATAATGACAGTACAATTAAAGCAACTTTTTTTAATTTTGTATTTTTAAAGATATTTCTCTTATCCTTAAGTTTATTTTTTTCTTTATCTTTAGTTTTTTTAAAAGCTTTTGGAACATAGTTTTCACTATCAGTAATATGTTCTTTTTTAGATTTTAGTTTAAACAATTATATCACTTTCCTTTAATTTATTCCTAGATAGTAATACAAGTATAACATATATTTGAACAGTAGTTAATGTTTTTAGAAAATAAATTTTGTTACAGTATAATGGTTTAAAAAAAACTTTAAATATGTTATTATATATTTTATAAAGTTACAATGATAGTTTTTTGTAACAAATTTATAAAAATGAGAGGAAGTCAAAATGATAGATAGAGAAGAAAATCCTAGTTATGTTAATTCTTTTTTAGATTATTCAATTACAATATTAAACAAATCTTCAAATAGCGTAAAAGAATATAATTATGATTTACTTATGTTTTTAAGATTTATAAAACAACATTTTAATATGACAAATGAGGAAGATTTTAAAAATATAAAAATAGATGATATTTCTTTAGATACAATAAAAAAAATAACTTTAGATGATATACATGCTTTTTTAGCTTTTCTAGTTAAAGAATTTAATAGCAAAGCCACAACTAGAGCTAGAAAAGTATCTACTATTAGAATTTTTTTTAAGTATCTTTGTCAACATGCAAAATTAATTGACAAAAATCCTGCTTTATATTTGGAAACTCCAAAACTTGAAAAGAGATTACCTAAATATTTATCTCTTGATGATAGTAAAAAGCTTTTAAATGCTACATATAATGAAGATAATAGAAATTATGCTAGAGATTATGCTATTATTACTCTTTTTCTTAATTGTGGTATACGTTTATCTGAGCTAGTAGGTATTAATATTAATGATATTGATTTTAGTGAAAACAAATTAAATGTTATAGGAAAAGGAAATAAAGAAAGAACTATATATTTAAATAAAGCATGTATGAACGCACTTTCAGAGTATTTGTCTGTAAGACCAAAACAAGGAATAAAACATGACAAAAAAAATTCTGAAAAAGCATTGTTTTTAAGTGAAAGAAAAACAAGAATTGGAAATAGAACAGTTGAATTAATTGTTTATAAACAGCTAAAAGCTGCAGGTTTAGATGTAAAGAAATATTCTGTACATAAACTAAGACATACAGCTGCAACATTAATGTACCAATATGGGAATGTGGATATTAGAGCTCTCCAAGAGTTATTAGGACATGAAAGTATTGCAACTACAGAAATATATACACATGTAAGCAATGAGCAAGTAAGAAATGCTGTAGAGAGTAATCCTTTAGCAGATATATAAGAAAAGATGCTTCGCCACATGTGCATTTCGCTTCGCGAATATGCACAGACTAAAGAAACTTAACCTTGTTGTATAGCAAAAATCTTCGATTTTTCCTATACAATAAGAAAAGATGCTTCGCAATTATTTCTTCTTTTCATGTACCAATAAATAATATGGTTGAATATCTGGTAACAAACTATCCATATAAATTATATTACCATTTTTATCTGTAATTTTTAAATTAGGAAATGTTTTTAACATTTTTTTATCTCCCCAAAATTTATAAATAAATTCTGCTCGCTTAGGGTTCTCTTCATAAATTTTACTATATTGAGAAGAAATAATTTCTTTGTTCTGTACATCTAAATTATTCTTCTCAATCATTCTAATAATAAATAGACTAAGTGCATATCCTGTAACAATACAATCTATTAATAGAAATATGATTAAACTAGATGTGATAGTTTTCAGTTTAGGCATAGAAATTTTGCTTTTTATCCATTCAATTAATCTATCTACTTTAGGATTTAAAGAACACATTAAATATATTCCCAAAAATCCCCAAAAAATTGAATAAAAAACACATATTCTTCCATCTAAATTTAATGGCATATTTGAGTAGTCCCACCATTTAACACCTAAAATTAATTCTCCTATTAGACTGACTAAATATTCTGTTATAGATCCAATAATAAATCCACAAATAAACAATGTATTATAATTTTTTGTGAAATATTGTAAAAGTTCCATTTTTTTTGTTAATTGTTGTGTTTGTATCATTTTCTAATATTTCCTTATTTTTCAACATTTAATCCTCCATATAAAATACTAGTTATAATTCACAGTTACACTTAATTTTTGTATATTAGCAAATGGTATATTTAAATTTTACAGTTGTGAATTGTAACAATTGCTAATTATAACATTTCATTTATTAAATATTCTAATTTTTTCACATTTTCTGAATACAAATTTATTACTTCTAAATATGGTTTATTAGACTCTAAATCAACATCTACTATTTTTAATAAATCTAATGATTTTTTTGTACGTCCAAGTTTTAACATATTTATATATTTTTCCTTATAGCCATTTTTGTCTTTTAAAATATTAGAAGCTATAGTTACTGCTGCTGATATCCCCGTAGAATACTTATACACATAAAAAGGTGTATAAAAATGAGGTATTCTTTCCCACTCAAAACTTATTTTTTCATCTAAGATAATTTTGTCTCCAAAATATTTTTTATTTAGTTTAAAATAGATTGAATTTAAATCTTCTGAAGATAAAAATTGTCCAACTTCTATTTTATTATAGATTTCTTTTTCAAACTCTGCAAACATAGATTGTCTAAAAAATGTAGATCTTAACATTTCTAAAAAATCAAATATTAGTGAAGCTTTTCTTTTTATATCTTGTTCATGGTTAATTTTATAATCAATAAGTAATAACTCATTTACTGTTGAAGCTACTTCTGCAACCATTATTGTATAATTTGAATCTAATATATTTTGATTTGAATTAGAAAAATATGAGTGAATACTATGACCTAATTCATGTGCCAATGTACTTACACTATTTTCATTTTTTACAAAGTTAGCTAATATAAATGGATGTACACCATATACTCCCATACTATATGCTCCGCTTCGCTTATTTTCACTTGGCAATAAATCTATCCAATTTTCTGTAAAAGCTTTTTGCAAAATCTTTATATAATCATCACCTAATATTGATAAAGCATTAAAAATCATTTCTTTAGCTTCAGGCAGTTGTATAGTTTTTTCTTGCATATTAAAAGGATTGAAAAATATATCATATAAATGTAATTCATCTAACTTTAACGCTTTCTTTTTTAAGTTTATAAAATCATGATTTACATTTATGTTTTGTGTAATAGTTTCAATTAAGGTATCATATACTTTTTGAGAAGATTCATCTTTTTCTAAAGCACTATGCAAAGCTGATTTGTAATTTTTAACTTTTGCTAAAGTAGCGGTTTGTTTTATTTTTGATAATAGTATCTCACCTATAGTATTATTTAGAGAACCATATTTAACATACATAATATCAAAAGCTTTTTTTCTTGTAGCCCTATTTTTACTATTTAGAAAAATAATATAATTGGTACTAGTTAAAATTTGCTTTTTACCATTTTCATCTATAAGTTCTCCAAATTTTAGTTCTGTATTTACAAGTGTATCATAAATATTTCTAGTAGAGCTAAAAGTTTCATCAAAGTTAGATAATAACTCTTCTTGTTCATTTGGCAATATGTGTTCTTTTTTATCTAAAATATTTTCTATGATTCTTTTATATTTTCCTAATTCAACTTTTTGATTTAGAAACATTTTAAAATCTTCTTTTGTTAAATTTGTTGTTTCTGGAGATAAAAAAGAAGTTGTTTCATTAACTTTTGTATTGATATTTTGTACCTCTTTGAACAATTTTATAGATGCTTGATTTACCATATTTAAATGATAATTTAGCATACCATATGAATAAATTTTTTCTAATAAAGCATTTATTTCTTCATATAATTTGTATCCTTCATTCAAATTATCAACATTTTCTATTAATTTTCCTTTAAGTTTTGATATTTCATTTAATTTTATTTCTAATTGATTTTTGGTTGTGCTAAATTCATTTTCATTTTTAAAGATATCTTTTAAGTTCCATTTGCTTTCCATAATTTTTATCCTTTCATAATAATTTAATAAAATTTTTGAAAATAAAATCTGTGAAGCAATTTTCACATGTGTTGTTGAATTTTTTATAAAGCACTTCATTTTTCTGTATTTGATTATATCATTCATATATATATAATACAATAAAGTATTTCATTAAAAGTTACTAATTAAGCAAAACTATTAATTTGAAAGAAAAGTATTTCATAACTATGTTGCCTTCCAAGCGAAGCAAGAAAGGAATGGATTAACCATTAAAACTTTCTAAATCTTAAAACTTTTAAAATTCTTCTTATATAATAAAACTGTTAATAATAAATACACAATTATATAAAGCATTATTTTAAAAATCAGATTAATTGTAACATTACTAGTATAATTTACATTTACAATATTTATTATACTAAAACTTAAAAAACAAGCGAATATTGGTTTTATTAACCATGAAAATATTAAAAATTTGAAATTAGCTATTTTATATAGCTGTAATATGCTGATTGTAAAATTTAAAATTTCACTTATGAAGATAACTATAATATATCCATTGATTCCACATATAGGTAATAGAAAATATAATAAAGAAATACTTATAATCAAATCTGCTATATTACAACACATAACACTTACTTGTTGATTTAATCCCTTTAAAATACTATCAATGACACTATCCATGTACATAAAAAATACTAATGGCGCTAAAATCTTTATATATTTTGCACTTTCTAAGTTCTGATATACAACTAAACTAATTTCATTTGAAAATAATATAAATACACTAGCTATACATATTGAAAATATCGATGTTAAGAAAAAAATTTTTTTACTTATAAAAGCTATTCCTTTTGTATTATTTTGGGCTAAATAACAAGAAAACTCAGGAATTAGTAAACTACTAAATGAATTTATAAATGTGCTTGGGAACATTATTACAGGTAAAACCATTCCTGTAATTATACCATAACTAGAAAGAGCCATACTACAAGAAAGTCCTGATTTTTCTAATCTTAAAGGTATTAAAAATTGTTTTATTGTTGAAAGTCCAGATCTTACATATGATGTTATTGCTATTGGAAATGATATTTTTATTATTTTTTTACTATATGAAAAATCTAAAAATCTATCTATATTTAGATATTTCCTTCTATCTATCTTATATAAAATATATAAATAAATAAAAGAAAATACTTCTGAAATCACATCTGCACCAATTAGTGCAATACAAATATATTCTACGCCACCATTTATAAAAATTTTAAGAAGCAGTACTGTTGAAATTATTTTGATACTTAATTCAATAAATTGTGACGAAGCAGTTTTATAAGCTTTTCTTGTAGCACTAAAATATCCGTTTAAACTTGAAGAAATAGCTATAAAAGGAAGACCTATTGAAATAAAAAATAGTGGTATTGGAGAAACTTTTCCATGTAACCATAATGAAGCTATTGTTGGACTTAAAATTAATATAAAAAGTGCTGAAACAATTCCTAGTATTAGACTAAACGAATTGCATTTTTTGCTAGCATTAATTATTCCTCTATAATTATTTTTTGCAAGTTCTTCTGAAATAATGCATGTAGCAGCTATACTAATTCCAGAAGTTGCTATAGTTATTGCAAACATATATACAGACATAATAAGAGAAAAAAGACCAACTGCTTCTGTTCCTATTTTATTAGATACATATATTTGAAATATTAATCCAGCACCTCTCATGATTAATGAGGTTATAGTTAATATTATTCCATTAAAAAAAAATACTTTCGCTTTTCTCAAAACTTTCACCATTAAAGAATATGAGAGTTTTAAAGTTTTTATGATAAGATAATTCTTTCCAAATTTCTAAAAAAAGAGAATATTTACACATATATAATAGTAAATAATTCCCTTTTAAAAAATGTAATTATATATTTTAAATTAATAAAATTATATTCATAACAAAATTGGATTTATTTGTTCTCCTTGCAGAGCATATTCAATTGTTTTTATCAATAAATCAAAATCAGCTACAATTGATCTTGGCTTTGTAATAGGATTATCTTGCTTAAAAGGCACAAAATAATAATTTTTTCTATTAAGTAATTTTCCTATATTTTCGGCATTTGCTCCTAAACCATTATTTGTTGAAATTGCTATTACTATAGGTAAATTATTTCTTAAATGTGATTTTGCAGCCATTGTTGCAGGTGTATCTATTATATCATTTGCAAGTTTAGATAAAGTATTTCCGAGAACAAGGTGCAATAACCATAATATCAGTTAATTTTTTAGGACCAATTGGCTCAGCATCTTGAATTGTATGAACTATATTTTTTTCTGCTATTTCTTCAATCTGTGTAATAAAATCATTAGCCTTACCAAATTTAGTATCTAAGTTATATGCATTAAAAGACATTATTGGTAATATTTCGGCTCCTTTAGATTTTATCTCTTTAATTTTAGGTATAGATTTTGAAAAAGTACAAAACGAACCTGTAAGTATATATCCAACTCGTATTCCATTAAATTCCAAAATATCTCCTCCTTTCAATCTTCTTTATATATAATATGACTTTATGTAAATTTAGAGATATTTTGAGAATTAAAATTTAATATTTTTTTAAAATTCAATTAATTCATAATATCTTGTTCCAAAGCCAAGCTCTGCTGCTACTTCTATTGTATGTATACCATTTTGTCTTTCTACTCTTTCAATGAAATGGTCTTTTCCTGGATCATTTGAATTATATACTAAATCTATACAAGCTTGATCTATTGCAATTGGATCTATACTTGCTAAAATTCCAATATCTTTCATACATGGATCTTCTGCTACTGCACAACAATCACAATCTACTGATAAATTTTTCATAACATTTATATATGCAATTTTTCCTTTAAATAGATTATGAACTGATGATGCACTATCTGCCATTGCTTCTAAAAATTTATTTTGTTCTGGTAGATTATCCCAAATTGTATTTTGATCTTTACTATTACCTGCTGAATGTATCCAAGATTTTCCTTCTGATGAAGCTACTCCTATTGATAATTGTTTTAAAGCTCCACCATATCCTCCCATTGGATGTCCTTTAAAATGTGATAAAACTAACATTGAATCGTAATTATCAATATTTTTACCTACATAGTTTTCTTTTAATATCTTTCCGTTTTCTATTTTTAATACTTTATCTGGTCCTTCTGCATCCATTAAATCTACATCAAAATATTTATTCCAATTGTGTTCTTCTAATAATTTTTTATGTTTTTCTGTTGAATTTCTTGCTCCTCCATAAGCTGTATTACATTCTACAACTGTTCCTTTAACATGTTCTACTATTGATTTTACAAACTCAGGTCTAAGATAATTTTGATTTCCTTGCTCTCCTGAATGTAATTTTACTGCTACATTTCCCGGTAATTTTACTCCTAGTTTTTCATAGATTTTTACAATTGCATCTGGTGTAATTTCTTTTGTAAAATAAACTTTTGACTTTTCCATTTTTCATCAATTCCTTTCTTTTAAATTTTTATTCTGATATATAAGCAACTATAGTAAATATTACTATAATTAAGAAAAAAAACATAAGGCATCGGAAAAATATTTTTCTTATTTTATCATATCTTTTAACTTCTTCGTCATTTTCAAATTCATTAGTATTTTCTTGTTCATTAAAATCTTCATATGTTTCTAAATTTGTGTTTTCTTGTTCATTGAAATTTTCATATAATTCTATATTTGTCATTTCATTTAATTCATATTCTTCAACATATTTTTTTACAGTTTCTTCATATTCTAATGGTATAAATACTTTTAGCTTTATCTTATATTCAGGAGTTATAAGCCCATCCCAGTACTCTTCAAACTCTTTTTTATATGGTATATTATTTTTTCTTAATAAATCTTCTAACCATATGTTGGTATCAATTTTAAAATTATCAATTTCATATATATTAATCCAATTTTCTTCCATTTTCCCTCCAATCTATTAATTAATAGCTTATAATATTAGTATTATCAATCTTTTGTTCTAGAGTTTTTATTATAGATATTACTATTATATCAAAAAAATTAATTAATGCAATGATTTTATAAATATACTTTTTATGCCTTTGTTACTTGATTGTTACAAATTGAAAACATGAATTTTAAAAATTTTTTTGTGCAAAATATAAGTAAATATTTTAATATTTTAGAATTTAAAATTTTTATAAAACATAAGAACTTTCTTTGACTCTTGAAACATTATATTTAAGAATAAAATGGAGGAATTCATGAATCAAATTTTAAAAAATAATTCGACTGATAATAATAAAGAACAAAATCATGATTATAAAATAAAATTAAGTACTAAAAAGGTATGGAAAACTCAGCTAATTATTTCTATTATTGCAATAACTTTTTTTATAGGTGTTTTTACTTTTTATAAGTATAATGAATATAAAAAAGAAAAACTTGCTACAAATCTAAAAAATAGTTATGAAATATATCAATTATATGCTCCTTTAGAAAAAAATAATGAAGCTGTAAAAACTGAAAATGGTGTTATTGGAAGGATTGAAATACCAAAAATAAATGTTTACTATCCTATTTTTGCTTCATTATCAGAAGAATTATTAAAAGTTGCACCATGTAAATTTTATGGAAAAATGCCAAATGAAGAAAAGGGAAATTTATGTATTGCAGGACATAACTATGATAATGATAAATTATTTAGTAAAATTTTTTTACTAAATATTAATGACGAAATTAATATTTTGGATAGTAATGGAGATAAATATGTTTATAAAGTGTTTGAAAAATATGAAGTCAAAAGTGATGATTTATCTCCACTATATGATTATGATAATAATGAGTATCAATTAACTTTGGTTACTTGTAATAATATTACTAAAAATAGAAAAATTGTAAAGGCGAAGATTTTGGAAAAGCAATAGAAATCAAATGTATTTTGAATACGGTTTCTTGATTTTTCAGCATATTTCAAAAATTTACCTCTATAGCCTTTGTCATAAGCTATTAAAACATTTTCTCCAACTTTTTCCTTTAATAAAATTCATATCTACAGTTATTTTATACAAAAAAACTTCGCTATATCTTATAATATACGAAGTAATTTTTCTTAAATTTAATTGTATTTTATACTAAATATTTTGATAATCTTTTATTTTTTTATATGCATACACAGCTGAGATTCCAAATACTGTAACTAATAGTATTATTGGCATTGTATCTGCAATACCTGTTTTTGGTAAATTAGTATTGTTATATGAACTTGAATTTGTTTTATTTGTACCTGTATTAGAAATTGTATTACCTACATTAGTATTTGTACTTGGAGTATTAGTGTTTGTATTAGCGCTATTAGTATTAGCATTGTTGGCATTATTTGTTGTATTAGTATTGTTTGCATTATTAGTTGTTACTGTATTTGTTAAATCTGTAAATCCTGTTGTATTATCTGCTGCAAAAACACTAGTTGAAGCTAAAATTATAATAGCTAAAATTGATAAAAATAAAGAAAATTTTTTAATTGTTTTTTTCATATGATTACTCTCTCCTTCTTATTAATATACATATCTCTTTTATTAGTATTCTACTACCTCTTATATTTATACCATAAATTTATAACAAATTCAAGATATTTTGTAAAAAATTATGCGTTTTATGTAAATATTTATTATATTTTGTTTTTTTATATAGATACTAATAAAAAATAATCTAAATTTTAAAATAAAATTTTTTATTGTATGGGAAATCTTAGATTTTCACTTATACAACAAGGTTTAATATTTATATTTTTAATATGTAATATGATTAATTTATTTAATATCCTTAATTTAAATTTTATATTTATTTTGTTAATATGTCAATATATTTTATTTTCATTTTGATTACAATACTATTACATTTTTGTTACAAAATTATTACATAACAAAAACATTCCTATTTCCCAGGGCTATTTCCATGCACATTTCTAAACATTAAATTTAAATAAAACAATATCTCCATCCTGCATAATATACTCTTTTCCTTCTGAACGTACTAAACCTTTTTCTTTTGCCGATAACATAGATCCTTCTCTTATTAAATCATCATAAGAAACAACTTCTGCTCTTATAAATCCTCTTTGTATGTCTGAATGGATTTTTCCAGCCGCTTCTGGTGCTTTTGTTCCTTTTTTTATTGTCCAAGCTCTTACTTCTGGTTCTCCTGCCGTTAAAAATGACATGAGTCCTAATAAGTCATAACTTTTTTTAATAACTTTATCTAATCCAGATTCTTCTATTCCTAAAGCTTCTAGCATTTCTTTTTTATCCTCTTTTTCTAATCCAGACAATTCTTCTTCTATTTTTATACATAAAGGTATCACTTCAGAATGTTCATTATTTGCATATTCTTTTACTTGTTTCACAAAAATATTATTGTCTGGGTTTTCTAAATCATTCTCATCCACATTAGCTATATAAAGAATTGGCTTAGATGTTAATAAAAACATATCTTTTATTAACATTTTTTCTTCTTCTTTAAAATCAACTGACCTTATAGAAATTCCACTTTCTAAATTTTCTTTTACTTTTTCTAAAACATCTATTTCTTCTTGAAATTTTTTATCAGCTTTTAAATTTTTCTTTGCTTTTTCTAATCTTTTATTTACAGTTTCGATGTCTGCAAAAATTAGTTCTAGATTTATTGTTTCAATATCTCTTACAGGATTTACACTTCCGTCTACATGTACAACATTAGCATCTTCAAAGCATCTTACTACTTCACAAATTGCATCAACTTCTCTTATATGTGAAAGAAATTTATTTCCTAACCCTTCTCCTTGGCTAGCACCTTTTACTAGACCTGCTATATCTACAAATTCTATAACTGCAGGAGTTACTTTTTGCGGATTATACATAGAAGCTAGTTTTTCTAATCTTTCATCAGGTACAGAAACCATTCCAATATTAGGTTCAATTGTACAAAATGGGTAATTTGCACATTCTGCTCCTGCTTTTGTTATACTATTGAATAATGTACTTTTTCCTACATTTGGTAATCCAACAATTCCTAATTTCATGTAATTATCTCTCCTTTAATTTTTAAATAACTTTATTTTTTTAAATCAATTTCTTCTTTTATGTTTGTTATAAAGTCTTCTAATGTTACAATTCCAATATCTCCTTCTTTTCTAGAACGAACTGCAACTGCCTCACTTTCTATTTCCTTATCACCTATAACTAGCATATATGGGACTTTCTCTAATTGAGCTTCCCTTATTTTATATCCTACTTTTTCATTTCTATCATCTAATTTAACCCTAATATTTTGTGATAATAAGATTTCCTTTACTTTTTTTGCATAATCAACTTGTTTATCTGTAATTGGCAATATTTTCACTTGTACAGGTGCAAGCCATGTTGGAAGCAATCCTTTAGTTTCTTCTAGTAAGAATGAAATAAATCTATCTGAACTTCCTAATATAGCTCTATGTATAACAACTGGTCTATGTGCTTTTCCGTCCTCTCCAATATATTCTAAATCAAATCTTTCTGGTAAAGCAAAATCTAGTTGACAAGTTGGAATTGTTATATCATGATTTAAGGCTGTTTTTATTTGTATATCAATTTTTGGTCCATAGAAAGCTGCTTCTCCTTCTGCTTCGTAGAAATCAATATTTAATTCTTTTAAAATTTCTCTTAACTGACTTTCTGCTGTTTCCCACATTTCGTCATTATCAATATATTTCTCTTTATTATTTTTATCTCTAAGTGATAATCTATATTTGAAAGCAGATGCTGGAAATCCAAAATCTTTTTGATATACTTCAACTATTAAATTTAATACTTTTCCAACTTCCTCTTTTATTTGATCTGGTCTTACAAATAAATGGGCATCATTTTGACACATTTGGCGTACTCTTTCTAGACCACATACACTTCCACTTGCTTCATATCTAAAATCATGTGCTAATTCCCCTATTCTAATTGGTAAATCTCTATATGAATGCATTTTATTTTTATATATTAACATATGATGAGGACAATTCATTGGTCTTAATACCATCTCTTCTGTATCCATTTTCATAACTGGAAACATATCTTCTTTATAATGATCCCAATGTCCACTTGTTTTATATAATTCTACATTTGCAAGTGAAGGTGTATATACATGTTCATAACCAAGTGATAATTCTTTATCTTGAATATATCTTTCTAGTAATCTTCTAATTGTTGCTCCATTTGGTAAATACATTGGAAGTCCTGAACCCACTAATTTATGTGTCATAAATATTTCTAAGTCTTTTCCTATTTTTCTGTGGTCTCTTTGCTTTGCTTCTTCTAAAAATTCTAAATGTTCACTCAGCTGACTTGCTTTTGGAAAAGATATTGCATATATCCTTTGAAGCATTTTATTTTTTTCATTACCTCTCCAATATGCACCTGAAGAAGATAATATTTTTATAGATTTTACTTTTCCTGTACTCATTAAATGTGGACCAGCACATAAATCTGTAAAGTCTCCTTGTTTATAGAAGCTTATTTCTTCTCCTTCTGGTAATTCTTGTATTAATTCTTGTTTATATGGCTGATTTATCATTAATTCTAAAGCATCTTTTTTAGACAATGAAAATCTTTCAATTTTAATATCTTCTTTTATTATTTTTTTCATTTCCGCTTCTATTTTTTCTTTATCTTCCTCTGTAAATGGTTCTTTTACATCAAAATCATAGTAAAATCCTTCATCAATACTTGGTCCAATCGCAAATTTTACATCTGGAAATAATCTATTTACAGCTTGTGCCATTATATGAGAAGTAGTATGCCAATAAGCTTTTTTTCCTTCTATACTACTTTCAAATGTATGAATTGTAAGATTACAGTCTTTTTTTAATTCATATCTTAAATCTTTTATTTTTCCATTAACCTCTCCACAAGTTGCAACTCTTGCAAGCCCTTCACTAATTTGTTTTGCCACTTCATATATACTTGTATTTTCTTTCACTTCTATACATGAATTGTCTTTTAATGTAATTTTTATCATTTTATACCTCCTTAAAAAATTTTTTTATTTATTTTATAATATTTTTAAAATTATAAACACTTGGAAAAATTTATCTTCACCAAATATCTCTTCTCTACTCTTTGACATTTAATATTGCTCTAAGTACTTTTTTGCGCTTCTACATCACGGTGAATAGCTTGTGTTTCTCTATATGGTTGGCGATATCTACCTTCACTACGGAATTTTACCAATTAGCTAAACGACATGCCTGTCCAACCTTCAAAAAAGCACTTCTATAGAAACTTCTATAGGAGTGCTTTTATAAACACGATTCCATCCTAATTTTAACTCATTTAGAAATTATAACGTATTTCAAACGTCTAGCTTTTTCACTAGAGATATAAAGAGGTAGTTTTTCAAATATGTTTTCTTAAATTGACTTTCAGCTTATAATCAATTCTCTCTGCAAGTAACCTTTATTTTACTTTTTCTCTTATTCATCTTTATAATAATTTAAATTTTGTATTTTTATTGTAAAGGACAAAAAATTTTATCATGTCGCTTACAATTATTATTGTAAATGTTTTTGTAAAAAAAGTCAATAAATTATTTACTTTTTTTTATTTATACAGTATAATTTTGTTACAACATTCATTTGAGTTTGATGATTCTTTAATTTAGACTTTTTAATGTTTTTCTGCTTTTATAGCTCAGTTGGTAGAGTGCTACCTTGGTAAGGTAGAGGTCACGGGTTCGATTCCCGTTAAAAGCTCCATTTGAAAGCAACTTACAGACGAGTATTTTTTAATTCTGGAAGTTGCGACACACAAAGTGTTAAAGAATGATAATAATAATCTTAGGTTGACAGCATTGACTAATTTATTACTTTTTTGTGATAATTTATATTACTACATTTAGGGCATTTCATTTTTCTT
>CALXAU010000025.1 GCA_944386355.1 uncultured Clostridia bacterium | reverse complement strand
AAATGTAAAAGATTATTTTGACGAAGATAGAAGATTAATAATACAGTCAGGATATGAGGGAGCATATAAAAAAGAGTACGAAAAAAGTCATAGTCAAGTAATAAAATATGAGTATTACCAAAGTGAAAAAATAGATTGGTACGAAGATAAAGAAAAATGGAAGGGACTAAAAAGTATAGGGTTAGTAAAGAAAACAATGGAAAATAAACAAGGAGAAAAAACAATAGAAGAAAGATATTATATATCAAGTTTATTATTAGATATAGAAATTTTTTCAAAAGCAATAAGAAATCATTGGAAAGTAGAGAATAAATTACATTGGCAATTAGATTTCACATTTAAATGTGACGATAATAAAACAGTAGACAAGAAAGCATTACTTAACTTACAAATATTAAAGAAAAATGATCTGAACTTACTAAAAATGGTAAAAAGAGAATATAACATGAGTTTAAAAAATATGATATTTATGATAGGATTGAACCCAGAAAATGAAATTCCAAAAATATTTTATATTGCAAAGAAAAAAGGGTGTAAAAAATAAAATAAAATACTAACTTTACTTAAACAAATATACATTTCTTATTGAAATATACCGATTTTTACAAACTATTATTAAACATTTTTCAATTTACATTTATGGGAATATTTTTAAACAAATAAAAAAGCATTATACCTCTTGCTATTCTAAGGTTCTATAAGTTTTATACTTTTAAATTAATATTCTTATCAAAAAATGTTTAACTGCTTAAAACTATTCTGCCACAAGTGTTTGACAGTTCTACTTAAACACTAGCTAAACAAATTTAATTTTTATATTTTTTTGTTTAGCTAGTTGTTTAAGTAAATAGAAAATCAAAAAAATTAAAATTAGTGAAAAGCTCTAAATATCAATGATTTTTCATTATTTAAAATTAAATTTAATTTTTTTTAGTTTAAAAGTATTAAAATAGCCTGTATCCATTGATACAAGCTACTTACATTGATTTTTCTATTGGTAGCGAAGATGTGATTCGAACACATGACCCTTCGGGTATGAACCGAATGCTCTAGCCAACTGAGCTACTTCGCCATATCAAAGACTTCTATATTATAAATGTTGTTTTTAATTTTGTCAATATGTTTATGACGAATTTTTTACTCTATACTTTTTTCTTCGTTACGTAATATTTCACCTTTTACTTCTTTTGTTTTTATTTCAACTTTATCTCCTAATTTAGGCACGTTGTTTCTTCCACCTTGATGATTTCTATCTTTACGTTTTTTAATAATTCCTTTACAAAGATTCTGACATTCTTTGTATGATTCTTCAAAACTTTTTTCTATTTCTGGATCTCTAACTTCTATTGTATTACTACTAAGCCCTCTAAAAAAAGCAACTATTTCTTTAAAAGATATTTTTGTAGAAATTTCTTTTACTGTTTTTTCTTCTTTTCCCATACTCTCCTTAAAGAAGACCTTTAAGTTCTCACCTCTCTTTTCAAACTATATAATATAGTTTACCATAAAAAAGCTTGTTAATCAAGCTTTTTTATGATATTTTCATCAAAACATTTATTCTTTATCAATATATTCATTTAAAGGTTTAACTCTATAATTTAATTCTCCCATTTCTTCTGTTGGTATATAACCAGGTTTTGAATTTATAACATCTGGTATTCTATTAACAACAGAAGCACATGTTAATTCAACAGTAGAAGGTCTATTTATAACTAATGTAGTTTCAGGTTCTCCAATAACAGTCCACTCATTTTTATCAAAATCATCTTTAGAATATACTTTTCCTATACATTCACTTTCTATTTCAATTCCTTCTTCTGTAATTGTTGTAACTACTGCACTCATTCCTGTTGCAAGTCCTGCTTTTACTGTCATTCCTAATGTAGATGAATATATATCTTCATGATATGTTTGAGGTACAGTTTTTTGAGTTTGAGATTTTACAGTTAATCCTAATTTTGCACATAGCCAACCATTTACATTCCACATATATGAAGGTAAATATTCTCCATTATTGATAAGAGCTTGTCTTTCTTGATCTGAAATTTTATCAACAGATGCAACTTGTTCATCAAATTCTTGCATTGTTAAACCTGCTCCATGTGCTTTTGCAAGAGCAATTCCGTAATCTTCTACATTGTAGCTAGAACTTCCCTTTATTTTTTTAATTGTATGTGTAGAACCTGCAATACTAGAGATTAATTGTCCCCAATATATATCTTGATATCCACTTCCTGTAATTGTACATCCTGTTTGTTTTGCCATTTCATCAATTTTCTTAGTAGCTTTAGGATTTGAATTTTGAGGGAAGAAAGCTTCTTCACATGTAGTAATTGCATTAATTCCTAGTTTCGAACATAAAAATAAAGCATCTTCTACATCTTTAAATAAACTCATTGTTGTTACAATAGCTATATCTGGCTGAACTTCTTTCATCATATTTTCAGCTTCATTTGCAGAAACTACTTTTATTCCTTTATTTTCTGTTCCCATTATTTCTCCTATATCTTTCCCTATAACATCTGGATTTACATCAACAGCACCTACTATTTCTCCTCCTTTTTCATAAACATATCTCATTGTGTATACACTCATTTTTCCTGTTCCATATTGTACAACTCTAACTTTTCTGTTCAATAAAATCACTCCTTTCTTTTATAGGTAGATTATATACTAAAAACAAAAAAATATACAAGTATTTTTTAAATTATTTTATATAAAAATATTATTGTGTATTCACAGCAGTTCATATGTTTTATATATTATCAAAAGTTCTAATTTACAATATTAAGAATAATTTAGATAGCAAATTATATATACATATATTTAAAGTATAATGTGAGTAACTTTTTAGAAAATGTTTGAACATATGTAAATTATAGCTCCTTTAATAATTCTTTCAATAAATCTGAACATCTTCTGCTTGCTAAACTAACAAATTCATCAAAGGTAATAGCATTATTTCCGTTTGGTGTATCTGATATACTTCTTATAACAATAAAAGGAATATTATCAAGATAACATACTTGTGCTATTGATGCACCTTCCATTTCCACACAATCTGCTTCAAATTTTTTTACTATTTTTTGTTTCATACTAACATCAGTGCAAAATATATCTCCAGAGGCAATTATTCCAAATTTTATTTCAAAAGATTTATCTTTTTTATTGTTTATTATTTTTTGAACATATTCTAATAAATTGCTATCTGAATATATTTTATCTCCAACGTTACTAATATATCCTTTATTATGACCAAAAGCTGTAATATCAAAATCATGTTGTACTAAATATTTACCAATAACAATATCTCCTATTTTTAAATTATCATTTAGAGCTCCAGCTGCACCAATATTTATTACAAAATTTACTGAAAAACTACTAATTAAAATTTGAGTAACTCTAGCTGCATTTACTTTTCCAATACCACATTTTACAAGTATACACATTTTTTCTTGTATTTTTCCAACAAAAAATTCTAATTCATAAATTGTTTTTTTCTTTATTTCTTTCATTTCTTTTTTTACTTCTTCCAATTCTTCTTCCATTGCAACTAATATTCCTATTTGCTTCATTATTTTCCTCTTTTCTTACTATTATTAATAGTTACACTCATCTTTTAGAAAAAAAGCAACTAATATACATATTTATTTTAGTAATCCTGTTTTTAGAAAATGTATTTCACATATACTCTAAAATATTTTCCACAATAGACTTTAAAATATATACATATACCATTTGCTATCTATATTATTTTCACAACTGTGGATTGTAACCATTAATTAATTTTTCTAAAATTCGTTCATATTATATATTGATTTTAAAAAATTTTCAATTATCCTACTAATAATTTTACAATTATTAAACAAATTGCACCTGGTAATCCTAATATTCCGTACTAATATAGCTGTAAAAAAATTTAATCCTATATGAAAATTAAATCCTGCTCCTATTAGGTTAATTATAAATATAAAAACTCCTCCCATTACAGAATTCAAAATCAACTTTAGAATTTTCTTTAAAGGTATTATAAATATTTTTCCAAACAAAAATAAAAAACATATGCAAGCTAGATATGTAATAATATTGCTGTCCATAAAGTTCTCCTTTCAGAAAGAGTAATCTAGTAATTCATGCCAAAAAATTAAGGTAATAAAAAATTCAAATTTCTTATTACCATTTCTATGTAGGAGAAAGGACAAATATTCATTAAACAGCCTCTGAACTTTCTCCTGTAACTCTAAATTTTAGTTCATTTACAATATCTAACACAATCCCTCTTGCTTTAGCTAATTTTATTAAATAATCCAATTTAGCCTGATTTGCTTTTATTTGATATGTGTAGTAATCTATTAATTCATATTCTGCAAATTCAAAATTTTTATTTGCCATTTTTAATTCTTCTCTTGTTTTTATAATTGATTTTATTAGTTCACTTTCCTTTTCTAATTCACTTTTTTCAATTACCTTAGTTTCTTTTATAAAATCTTCTTGCATAGTTTCTCCTTTACAAATAATTTCCTTTTATTTCTATTATATTCAAAATCAGTTTATTTATTCTTTTTTAGCTAAAATACTTGTTTTTTTCTTGATTTTATAGGATAATATATATGTAAGATTTTATTTTTTGAAAGGACTTTATTATGAAATATATAGATAAATTTTTGAAGTTTTTAAATACAAGTAGAAATACTTTTGCAACATATATATTAACTCTTATTTCTATATATCTAGCAGTTGACAGAATAGTAGAAATGCTTCTAATGATTTTTACTGGTGTTTCTTATTCATATTGGGGACCATTGCAATATACTTTAGCATTAGCATGTCCTGTTTTTGCATTTCTTTTTTCTGGAAAATCAGAATTTGCTAGTAGTAATAAACAAAAGGTAGTAATGTTTTATGTTTATGCAATAGGATTATATATAATTGCAATATCTATGTTTTCTCAATGGTTAAATATGGGATCTTGGCTTATTATATTAATTTCTCCAAACTATCCAGAGATTATTACAGAGTTTTCTGATTTAGTATCACCTGCTTTTACTAGTATAAGTCTTATAGTTCCATTAGCAACTTTTCATCCATTTTTTAAATGGTTATATTTTAGTGTTAATGATAGCACAGAGCATACTCGTTCTATTTGGGATTATGGTGGTATTGATTTATCTGGAAAAAGTGATAAAACAGGTCCATATACTTGTGAATTATATCTATTTAATGACAACGAAACTGGTAAATCTATTACTTTTCAAGAAACAGCTAGATTCCAATCTTTATTTGTATGTGGAGGCTCTGGTACTGGAAAAAGTGCTTTGATATTTGAACCTTTTATAGCAAGAGATATAGAGAAAAAGTGGTTTTTTAAACAAGCTTCTAAGGAATTAGGTTTTACAGCTTTAAAAACAGGTATTGCAGTATTAAATAAGCCATATGATAATGATTATTTAAATGAAAATTTTAATCTTTCTATGCTTACACCTGTTTCAGGAAAAGAAGCTTTATATAAAACTTATTTAAAAAAATTGATTTTAAGTGATAGTGGTTCAATAATTTACAAAGATTTAGGTTTGACTATAATGTCACCTGATTATGAATTACTTTCTCACATGATGGAAGTTTGTGATAATTTTCATTTACCTTATCAAATAATAGATCCAACAAGTCAAACTTCTTTAGGTCTAAATCCTTTTATATATGATGATCCAAATAAAGTAGCTATTACTATTTCTTCAACTTTAAAAACTATTTTTCATTCAGCTAGAGAAGTTGAAGAAAGCATTAGAGAAAATGTTGCTCTGCAAGCTATTGAAAATTTGACTATTTTACTTAAAGAAATTTATCCTAGAATGAATGATGGAGCATTACCTAATTTAGAAGATTTACTTAAAATGCTAACAAATTTTGAATTAATTCAAAAAATGTGTGAAATTTTAGCTCATGATGAAGATTTAGCAGAAAAGTATGAAACACAAATAACTTATTTTAGAAAAAACTTTTATGGGCAATCAAGTAAAGTTGAATATATGGAACAAACAATTGCACCTATAATTTCAGAATTAGATAATTTATTAAGACTTTCTGGTGTAAAAACAGTTCTATGCAACAGACATAATAATATAAATTTTGATGATATTTTAGAAGAAGGAAAAATTACTTTTGTATGTACTAGAAGAGGAGATTTAGGTCAAATAACTCATAAAGCTTTTGGATTATTCTTCTTACTTTCAATGCAAAATGCTGTATTTAGAAGACCTGGAAGTGAAAGTTCAAGAATTCCACACTTTTTATATATTGATGAATTTTCAGATTTTGTTTGTAAAGATATTGAACCAATTTTTACAATGTATAGAAAATACAAAGTTGGTACAACATTTTCTGTTCAAAACTTGGCACAGCTTAAAGGATCTTCATCTTCAACAAAAGATACTATACTTGCAAATGTTGCTAACAAAATCTTTATGGGAAATGCATCTAAAGAAGATTTAGAATGGTGGGGTAAAGAATTTGGAAATCATAGAGAATGGACTTATGGTAATTCTTTCGATACTGAAAAAGGAAAATATGATCCTAAATATGCAAATATAAAGTGGGAATATGTTGATTACTTTAAACCTGGAAAACTTCAGGCATTAAAACTAAAAGAATGTGCATATAAAATAAAAGATTCTGGTGGAAAGCCTGCAGCAGGTCAAGGTCAATTAAACTTCTTATCTTCTAAATATAAAGAAGAACAATCTGAAAAGACTTATAATTTTGCAAAATTTAGTACTGGTTCTTCATCTTCTGATGATGAAGAATTAAAAAAGAAATTTAATCCAAAGCATTTAGATTTTATAGACGAACGAAACGAATTTAATCCTATTCAAACAGATACAACTGATTCTAATTTCTTATTTGATAGTGATGATGCAATAATTGTTAATTTGAAAAAAGGAAATCCTAATAGTGATCAAAATGAATAACACTGTTATAATTTACAGCCACTAAAATGATATATTTATATATTTTATAAAAGAGAGTTTGAATTGAAAAAATTAACTTCAATTTAAACTCTCTTTTTAATAGTTAAAATGGTTCTTATATATTTATACCTAAAAATCCTAATATAATTCCAGATGATACTCCTATACAGTACAATAATAATACTATTTTTATATTTTCTTTAACACCTTTGTTAGTCTTAAACAAAACAGCTAAACCAAGTCCTGCTCCTACTAATAAACCAGAAATCAGTGTTGAAACAGTTATAACATTTTCTAAATACATCTTTGTTAAAACTACAGAAGAAGCACAATTAGGAATTAATCCTATTAATCCAGCAAGTATTGGCCCAATTATAGGTTTGTTATAAATAAAACTTGCAATTACATCTTCTCCTATAAAATGTACTATTAAATTTATTATGAAAGTAATTATTAGTATATATATAAATATATTTAAACTATGCTTAATAGATGATTTTATTATTCCTTCTTCACAATGACAATGGTCTTTTTCACATAATTCTACTATTTTTTCTTCTTCCTGGTTCTTATGATATTTTCTATATACTAAATCTATTGCAAATCCAGCTATTATTCCAATAATTAACTTAATTCCTAGTATTTTTAACATTACATCTATAGGCACTGCTTCTGAAATAAATATTGGTATCATTTCATCTGATGTTACTAAATATACTGATATTAGTGTTCCAAGTGTAATTACTCTTGCTGAATATAAATTTGTTGCAGATACAGAAAATCCACATTGTGGAAATATTCCTAATATACTTCCAAATAGTGGTCCATATTTTCCAGATTTTTTTATGGTTTCTTTTGCTTTTTTACTTGTTTTGTGCTCTATGTATTCCATTATTAAGTATGTTACAAATAAAAATGGTAATAGTTTTATACTGTCTATTATTGTATGATGTAGTATTTCTAACATTTTGCCTCTCCTCTTATTTTTCTTATATAATACCATATTTGGGGATTGATTTCAAGTTGTATTTTTACTATTTACCTATATATTTATATTTACTTAAGCGTTACTTGTCGAATTATGTAAATATGTTATAATATTATTAGTAACCCGTTGTTGTACAAAAAGTCCCCCCTCCTAATTGGAGGGGGGCAAAGGAGATTTTATGAAAAAAATTACATTAAAACGTTCAGCTAGAGAAGCTGTGAAACTTCTCGAACTGTACGGCTATGTTGGTTCACTTACAGGGAAGCAACATAGCGAAAGAGAGCTAATTCTTTACGAGAAAGGCTCTCGTAAAGAATTAGCTTTGGAAATTCTCCGTATGGAGAATTTCCTGTAAAGAAAAAGCCACTCAACTGAGTGGCTTTTTCCCTTTTCATCTTCTCCTATAGCACCCACAAAAACTTCCGCTTCTTCCATTATTAGCACTATTAGGAACAATATTTGCTCTTGCAACAATCCTTTCATTATTATTACAATTGCAATTACAGTTATTAGAGCAATTATTTGATTGAGAACTTGCACTATCAAAATCAGTTTCTAAAAAAGAATTATCACTATTTAATGTAAAAGTAGAATTATTTATGTTTCTAGAAGTTCCCCCATTACAAGACCAACAACCTTGATTTGAGCAATTTCTTGGACAATTAGTACTTATTGTTAGCAAATCATTACTTACATTATTGCAACCGTTACTACTAATTGTAAGCAAATTTCCATTTCTTCCATTTTGGCAATTACTGCTTATTGTTAATAAATCATTTGTAGTATTTCTATTACATTCACAATTGTGCATGCAACAATTATCATCATTATCACATCTTCTGATTATACAATTTTCTCTAAATTCTTGTATTAACATTGTAATATATGCCACCAAAAAAGCAAGTATTGTATATGCAATAACAGCTACTAAAAATGTTACATTAAATACCGCAAATGCTATAATTAAAAATATTGCAAATATTGTAAGAGCCACCCATATAGGACATTTAAGAATTTTTTGTAATACAATAGCTAAAATTACTGTAGCTATAGGAAAAGCAAAAAACAGCAATAAAATATTCATCTTTTTCTCCTTTACTTTTTGCTATATAATATGCTGTTTTTACACTTTTTGTTATTATTTAATAATATAAAACTTTCATTGACAACTTTTTAAAACTTTTAAAAATACATTTTATAAAATTTAAAAATTTAGTATTCCACTTTTACTAAATATAATCCTTGAGGTGGTAGTGTTTTTCCTGCTCTTTCTCTTTTTCCTTCTTTTATAATTTCTTGTATTTCTTCTGGCAATATTTTTCCCATTCCCACATCTACTAATGTTCCTGAAATTATTCTAACCATATTATACAAAAAACCATTTCCTGTTAATTCTATATATATTCTATCTCCTTTTTCATAAACATTTCCTTCATATATAGTTCTTATACTACTTTTACTACTTGTTCCACTTGCCTTAAATGCTTTAAAATCATGTTCTCCTTCAAAAAACTTAATAGCCTTTTGCATTTTATAGACATCCAATTTTATTGGTATATGTGTTTCTAAATTTCTGTATATTGCAGTTCCCTCAAATGAATTATTTATGATATATCTATATGTTTTTCTTTTGCAAGTTAATCTACTATGAAACCTTTCTTCTACTTCTTCTGCATTTTTTATTCTTATAGATTTCTTTAAATTAGAATTTATTGCAACTGGAATTTTATCTATAGGAATTTTGCTATTTGTTTTAAAATTAGCCACTTGACCTAATGCATGTACTCCTGCATCAGTTCTTCCAGAAGCTATAAGTTCTATATCTTCTTTTGTTACCATTTTTATAGCTTGCTCTATTGTTCCTTGAATATTTAATTTATTAGGCTGTTTTTGCCAACCGTTAAAATCTTTTCCGTCATATTCTATTGTTAACTTAATATTTCTCATTTTTACTCTCCGTTCCGCTTCAAGTTTTTTTATTTTTTTATTAGTTCTATTTTTATTTTTGTTTTTACAGCCTTAAATGATTATATATTAAAATAGTGTTCTTTTTTCATTATTTTAAATTAAAATCTACATTTCATATAAATATTTCAGGACAAAAACATGATTTTTTGATGTTAATCAAGAAATGCATTTGTATTAAAGTAATTATGAGTAAATAGAGACATTAACTGTCTCTATCATTTTTATCTATATTTACTTCTTTTTTCTTATTAAAGTTTTTCAACTTTTCTTTTATTTGATCCATTTTTATACCATTTTTAGTAACAGCATTTGTATTTAAAAATCGTTTTGTTACAACATTACTAATTAAAATTTTCTTTAATACATCCTCTCTTAAATCTGCAATTAAGCTTCCGTCTTTTGCAATTGAAATCTTTCCAGTTTCTTCTGAAACAACAACTACAATACTATCTGATTCTTTTGAAATTCCTATTGCTGCTCTATGTCTTGTTCCTAGTTCTTTTGCAATACTTGTATCATCAGATAAAGGAAGCACACAAGCTGCAGCTGCTATTTTATTATTACTTATTACTACTGCTCCGTCATGTAAAGGTGTATTAGGAACAAATATATTTACAAGTAATTGTGGAGAAACTTCTGCATTCATAGGAACTCCTGTTGCTATTATGTCTTTTATTTCTATATCTCTTTCAATTACAATCAAAGCACCTGTTTTTGATTTGGATAGTTCTGTTGCTGCTATTACTATTTTATATATATCTTCTTTAGCCTTTGTTGCTAAATCTTTATCTATTCCAAAAAATTTAGTGAATTTATTTGTACCGAAGTTGTTCTAATCCTCTTCTTAATTCTGGCTGGAATATAACAATTATTGCTATTACTCCCCAATTCATAATTCCAGATAATATTGAATTTAATATTTTTAAATTTAATATTGAACTAAGCCATGTTACAATAATAAGTAATAAAATACCTTTTATTAATTGCCATGCTCTGGATGTTTTTAATATTTTAAAAAAATAATAAACTAAAAATAATACTATTGCTAAATCTATTATCACACTTATTAATTCTGCTGGTTGTTCTTGCAGTTTTCTAATATATGCCAATATATTTTGGTCATAAAAATTTTGAAAACCCATACTTAAATTATTTTCCATTTATTTATATGTTTGCAATAAATGCTAACAACTCTCCTATTTAATATTTAGGTTTTTATTTTTTGGATATACCTATAAACCACTTTATACTATTATCCTATTAGTGCATAAATTAAACTAGCACTTACTCCAAATAACATTAA
Organism: uncultured Clostridia bacterium; assembly: GCA_944386355.1. GTDB lineage: Bacteria > Bacillota > Clostridia > TANB77 > CAG-508 > CAG-269. The sequence goes on along the minus strand of CALXAU010000025.1, from coordinate 6,463 downwards.
TATTGCTAAAAAACCTGCCATAACTTTAACAAAAATTCTTCCTGCATCAATATTTTTTATTTTTTTATTTCTTGTTTCTTTTTGCTTTTTCATATTTAATCACAATCCTTTCTAACAAAATTATGTTTAGTAAACATTAAAATTTGAACATTTTTATAAGCTTTATTGTCTTACGTCCATTTTATTATAACATTTTTATTTATGTATTTTCAATATTTTTTTAAATAACTTTAACTTATAATTGTTACTAGTTACTGGTTTTTCACTTCTTATTACTCAAAAGTATTGATATATTAAGATTTTGCAGGCAAGACCCAAATTGTTAAACTCCAGCTATGTTTTGCCAAATAATATTTATATATCAATACTTTTGTTATTGTATAGGAAAAATCGACTTTTATCTTGACTTTATACAAGATTTTTCCGTATACAACAAGGTTAATTTACCTTAATACGCACAATAATTGCAAAGCAATTTTGTGCATGTGGACGTCGAAATCTTTGATTTCGCTAACGTCCAATTTTCTTATTTATCATTAAAATCATTAATTAGTAACTTATAATTTAAAATATATAAATATATCATTTGCCAACTATATAATTTTACATCTGTAAAATGTAATCTTGAACTTAATTTTCTTGAATGGAGATTATGGAACAAATATTGCTTCAAAATAATTTTTTATCTTTCTAATTAATTATTTCAATAACAGATTTATACTTTCCTACATTGTCTTGTGAAATTGATATATCTTGTAACAAAGATTCTTTTACTATTTCTAATTTTTCTAAACTATTTGCATGAATAAATGCTAATATATCTCCTTTTTTTACTTGATCTCCAACTTTTTTTGAAAAAACTATTCCAACTGCATTATCAATACTATCTTCTTTTTTTAGCCTTCCTGCACCTAAAAAGCAAGCTAATTTTCCTATTTTTTCAGCATTTATCTCTTCTATGAATCCACTTTTTAGAGAATATATTGGTTCTATATATTTTGCCTTTTTAAATTTTTCTATATTTCTTATATATGAAATATCTCCTCCTTGTCTTTCTACCAACTCTATAAATTTATTATAGGCTGTTCCATTTTCCAAATTCTTTAATATATTTGTTTTATTTGCTTCAATATTGTCATTAATTCCTGCAAGTTTCATCATATATGAACCTAATGATAAAACTACTTCTTTTACATCATCTGATAAATTACCTTTTAAAGCATTGATTGCTTCTATTATTTCTAAAGTATTACCTACACTATACCCTAATGGTTCTTCCATATTTGTTAGTATACATACAGTTTCTTTTTCAGCCAAATTTCCAATTTCAATCATTTCTTTTGCTAAAGTTCTTGCCTGCTCTATATTTTTCATAAATGCTCCTGAGCCAACTGTTACATCTAGAACAATTTTATTAGCTCCACTTGCAATTTTTTTACTCATAATACTTGAAGCAATAAGAGAAATATTCTCAACACATGAAATAGAATCACGTAATGCATATATCTTTTTATCTGCTGGTGCTATATCCATTGTTTGAGAAATCATACTTATACCTATCTCTTTTACATTTTTAATAAATTCTTTTTCATCAATATTAGTTTTATAGCCTGGAATTGACTCTAATTTATCAACTGTACCACCAGTAAATCCTAAACCTCTCCCTGACATTTTTGCAACAGATACTCCAAGTGAAGCTATTGTTGGAAGAAGTATTAAAGAAATTTTATCTCCTACACCTCCTGTGGAATGTTTATCCACAATTTCTTTACCTATTGTGGATAAATCTAATATATCTCCAGAGTTTGCCATAGCTAATGTCAGAAATGTTGTTTCTTCTTTATTCATTCCATTTATGTATATAGCCATTATTAATGCTGCTGCTTGATAATCTGTAATATTCCCTTTTGTATACTGCTGTACAAAAAACTCAATTTCTTCTTTACTTAATATTTTTTTATCTCGCTTTTTGGCTATTATATCTAATATATTCATGAAAAATTTCATTCCTTTCTCTATTTGCTCTAAAGGTACACATAGTTATAAAAATTTTTTAAACTCTCTTACCTTTCTTTAGAATTTTTTTGTAAAACTCCTTCTATGTATAGAACAAAGACCAAATTCTTTAATTGCCTCAATATGTGCTTTTGTTCCATATCCTTTATGTTTTTCAAATCCATATTCTGGATATATTTCATCCCATTGTCTCATAATTCTATCCCTTGTAACTTTTGCAACTATAGAAGCAGCAGCAATCAAATAGCTTTTAGCATCTCCTTTAATTATAGATTCAAACTTTATTCCTTTTGTATCTATATTATTTAATGCATCAATTAGTATTAATTCAGGTTTTTTAGATATACTTTCAATACATTTAGTTACTCCTAATTTTGTGGCATTTAAAATATTTATTTCATCTATTACATCATGGTTTATTATGCTTGTACTAAATGCAATTGCTTCATTTGTAATCAATTCATATAATTTTTCTCTTCTATTTTCTGTAACTTTTTTTGAATCATTTATGCCTTCTATCATTGAGTCTTTTTTCATTATAACACATGCAACAACAACAGGACCTGCAAGAGGTCCTCTCCCAGCTTCATCTATTCCTGCTATATAATTTATTCCTTTATCATAATAAAAATTGTCCAACTCTTTTAACTTTTTTAATCTTTCTTCTTCTTTTTCTTTCATATATACTCCTACATTATTTAATATTCTTATACAACAAGGTTAATCTACTTTCCCTATAACTCCTGTATTTGAGTTAAAGAATATACACCCTCATAACCTTTAGAATTATATACTTCTACAGAAATATCTTGTTCATCAAAAATAACAAAGAAAAAATTATCTTGTGTTACCTCTATATTATTTAAGCCCATATTTTCTAATGTATTTTTATCTAAATAATAACAATTTGTCAGATCATCACCTACTATTGAAATTATTTTACTTTTTATTTCCTCTTCTATTTCAGAAGATTTCTTCATTTGTGCTTTATCTATATATATTTTCTGATATATTTCTTCTTTTTGCTCTTGAGTTAAATCCTCCGGTTTTATTCCCATTTCATGTACTACTTCTTCTACATATTCTTTTGCTTTAGCTTGTATTAATAACATATTGGTTTTTAAACTCTCTAAATTAGAATTTTTTATCAAATTTTTACTGCTTGAAAATCCTATTGAAGCAATTATTAATAATATAATAATTATTATAGCTAAACTAGCAAGTGTTATTCCATTTTCTTTCTTTAATATTATTCTCATTTCAATCTAAAAAGCGTTATATAATTATTAAGTATTATTTTTATAAAGATTAATTATATAACATCTTTATCTCCTTTCCTATAATTTGTTTTTGTTGTTTTACAGTTGTATTATAACTGTTTTTAAGTTTTTTGTAAATATATAAAAATACCTTAATGAATTACATTCTTTTCACATAAATTTCACAAAAAGGTAGTATTTTATAATAGAAATAGCAAAAAAATATATTTATAAAAATTAATTTTAAAATTTCTTAAAAGGAGAAAAATTATTAAATAACGCACAAAATATATTTTTAATGAATTTAATTAACAATATATTTTTAATTAAATTTTAAGTTTTTATTGCTATAATTTTAAAAAAAATTTATAATAGATTAAATGGTATTATAGGAGGTTTTTAAAATGGACGAAAATCAAGAAAAAAAAGAAAACACATTTAGGGCTGTTCAAAATCCTGGAAATTATAAAACTGTTTATGAGGAAAGACCTACAAAGTCTCATCATTTTAGTTTTGGTCGTACAGTATTAGTTCCATTTTTTAGTGGAGTAGTAGGTTGTGCTTTAGTGATAGGTACATGTTTTGGAGTACCTTCAATTAAAGAAAAAATTGTAGGAACAAATACTTCATCAGTTCAAAATTCTAATTCTTCAAATAATATTTCTGGAACTGTAAGTCAAGTTTCACTTTCTAATTATTCAGATACAGCCGTATATGCAGCAAATAAAATATTACCTTCAATAGTTGGAATAAAGGTTGAATATACTGTAAACTCTTCTTTTTCATTTTTTGGAAGAGGCAATCAAACTTCTACTGCAACCGCTGAAGGTTCTGGAATAATTATAAGTGATGACGGTTATATATTAACTAATAATCATATTGTTTCATCTACTTCTTCTGATTCTTATTATCAAGTTTCTGAGGCTAGTAAAGTTACGGTATTGTTATATAATGACGATACAGAATATGAGGCAAAGATTGTTGGTAAGGATGAGCAAACTGACTTAGCAGTTTTAAAAATTGAAAAAACTGGTCTTTCAAAAGCAGAATTTGCTGACTCTGATTCTTTAAAAGTAGGAGAATTTGCAATGGCTGTTGGAAATCCTTTAGGAATGCAAAGTAGTATTAGTTGTGGTGTAATAAGTGCTTTAAATAGAGAAATTATTGATTCAGACGGAAAAACTTTCGTATTAATTCAAACAGATGCTGCTATAAATTCAGGTAATAGTGGTGGTGCTTTGGTAAATAGTGAAGGAAAAGTTATTGGAATAAATACATTAAAACTTTCTGGAACAGGTATTGAAGGTATGGGATTTGCAATTCCAATTAATTCTACAACAGATGTAACTTCTCAATTAATTCAATATAGTAAAGTTAGAAGACCATATATAGGTATTGCTGGAATAGATTTAGATGAACAAACAGCAAAAACATATAATTTAGTTGTTGGTGTTTATGTAAAATCAGTTGAAGATTTTTCTAGTGCTGAAAAAGCTGGAATTAAACCTGGTGATGTAATAATAGAAGCAGAAGGAAAGAAAATAACTACTATGGATGAATTAAATGAAATAAAGAATAGTCATCAAATAGGAGATGAAATTAAAATTAAAGTTAACCGTGAAGGTCAAGAAAAAGAACTTACAATTAAACTTGGTGAACAACCTTAGCTTTATATATTAGAAAGTCTGTATGACTTTCTTTTTTGAAATATTAAATTTTTATTTTCACTTTATATTGCGATATTAAAAGTATTCTTATTTTTTTATATTTTTTCACTTTGAGTTCACAAAAAGGACAAAAAAGCTCATTATAATATATTCATAATCAGTTAAGAACAGACTGATTAAAAAGAAAAAACATCCCCTTTTATTTTCAAAAGAAACTTGCTAACAAAAAAGAAACTTTTGCTAGCAAGTTTCTTTTTTGTTATAAAATAACCAAATCTACTTCATTTGTCTGCATAGTATTACCATAAGGATAAATAATATAAATTCTATCCTCAACCACAAAAAACTGGTCTGTATTCTCTATTTTATACATATCACTGTTAATATCTCTAGAGAAAATATTATATCCTAAATTTTTTAAATCTTCTGCCTTTTTTTGTTCGACTTCAATTTCTTGTTTTATTGTATTTTGTACCTCATTTAAATCTCTATTTTTTCTTTGTAATAATTCTTGCAAGGTCAATTCTTTATCTTCAATAATATCATAATTATATGTTTTTATAACAACTTTTTGAGGATTATTTCCCTCTTTATAATCTGAACGTATCATTAAAGATAATATATTATTTTCTAAAGTTGCAACATACTCTACTGTATATATAATATTTTTATTTTTAGTATCTAGTATATCTCTTACTTTTTGTACAAATTCATTATTTATTTCTTCATTATATTTTTTTATAATTTCACTATCTATATTTATAGTTGGAATATGAACTTGAATATTATAACTATTTTCTATTACTTTTTCGCCTTCAAAGACTCTATAAATTATTTTTTTATCATCATTAATCTTTTTTATACTTCCAGTTTGAGAACCGTTTCCTATTTCTATATCATTTATAAATAAATCTTCAAATTTATTTTTTAGTGTATTACTATCTTCTTCATTTAAATTAGGTACAATATTTTTTGAATAATCCTCTTGATAAAAAAATTGCCTATATATGGCTAATGCAATGGCTATTGCACATATTATTATTGTTATTGCATAAATTATTCTTGCCTTTTTGGGTAATTTTTCTTTTTTAGCTTTTTGTACTAGCATTTTCCCCTCCAAATTTATTTTATTGCCTTAAAATTATTCTACTATATTGAGTTTTAAAAATCAAGTTACTAGACGACTGTTTTTAAGAAACATGTTACTGGTTAATTTTAAGTTACTAGTTAACGGCTTTTCACTTCTTATTACTCAAAAGTATTGATATATTAATATTTTGCAGGTAAGACCCAGATTGTTAAACCCCTGCTATGTTTTGCCAAATAATATTAATATATCAATACTTTTGTTATTGTATAGGAAAAATCGACTTTTATCTTGACTTTATACAAGATTTTTCCTATACAACAAGGTTAATTTACCTTAATACGCACAATAATTGCAAAGCAATTTTGTGCATGTGGACGTCGAAATCTTTGATTTCGCTAACGTCCAATTTTCTTATTGTATAGGAAAAATCG
>CALXAU010000024.1 GCA_944386355.1 uncultured Clostridia bacterium | reverse complement strand
ATAAATAGTTATATACAATTTTTCTTATAAATTATTCCAACTATTTATTTAATCTTTATTTTTTATTTCATATAAATACATTCCAGTTTGCCTATACTGTTCTTGTAAACTAATTTCTTCATCAGAAAATTCCACTAACTCTCTTATTGATAATATATATTTAACATTTAAATCCCTCAATTTTTTATAATTCAAATTTATTGTGTAACAATCTGATCTTGTTACTACGAAATTAGTTTCATCTTTTACTAAATTAATTGTAATATGTGCATATCTATTCCAAATTTCTTTTATATTTTCTTTTTGTTCTCCAACAATAGTTTCTATCATATCTTCATTTGGATAATAATTAGTAGAATTTATTGTTTTAGCACCATTTGCAACTAGATAATTTGGTATTGGAAATCCATATCCTTCTACTACCCATAATGCATTTTTGTCTTTACTTACAATCTCTTGCACCTTTTTTGCTAGAGGCTTTTCATATATTGTATCTGTTCCTTTTATAATTGGATTTACTGTTATTCCTCCAATAATTGCAATTACCATTAATAATGAAATTAAACTATTTTTGTTTTTTTCATTTAAGTTATATAACAAATAAAAAGCTACTACTAACATTATTCCTGCAATACATCCTATTAATGCTCCCATATAGTCTGAAGGTATTTGTTTTATTGCTATATATAATACAGTAATTGTAGTAAAAAATGCAAGTATTCCAGAAGTTTTTTGTCCCAATATTTTATCATTTTTTTGAACATTTGCTAATAAATATATTATTAAATAAGATTGTATTAAACCTAAAGGAATTGTAATTCTCTTAGCTGTAACTAAATATAGTAATGTTACTTTTGCAAATAATTCGTTTGTAGAAATAAATGTCCATATTGTAAATAATCCTGTTACAACTAATAGTGGTATTATAAAACTATATCCTTTTTTATTTCTAATCATATAAATTAATGCAATAATAGCAGGTACAGGATAAAAAGATATCATTGCAGAAAATTTAGAGGCATTTGAAATATCTTTATATGGCATAAATATATTATATACATAACCAAAGATATTTTCAATTCCATTTCCTCCCAGTTCAAATCTATCTCCTGGATATGATGTATTCATTACTGCATTTAATGTATCACTTGATAATAAATAATATCTTAATCCAATTAATCCTACAAATATAATTGTAAAACATATTATTAATATATCTTTTTTATTTATCTTATATATTTTTCTATGTTGATAAATTACCCAAATAAATATTGCTAAAAAAACATAACCTAAAGATATTATCCAAGCAGGATAAAAAGAAAAGATATATCCTAAACTTGAAATTGCAAATCCAATTGCTGTGAATATTTTTACCTTCAATTTGGTAGCTTCTATGAACTTTACTATCATTATAATTGCTAGTTGTCCAAAAATAAGTAAATCTGGTAAAAAGTTTGAATACCACCATTGAACAGCTGGAGCTAAACTTATTATTAACATTCCACATAATGATATTAGTTTCTTTTTATTAGTAATTATCATACAAAATTCAAAAGAAACTAGCATAAGTGCTATTAATCTTCCATACCACCAAAATGATAGACCTATTGTATTTCCAAATAAATATCCAATTGTAAATGGCTTTCCAATAGTTACTATGTCTAATACTGGTGCATGTATAACAGTAAACATGTCTGTGTCTGTACCTCTAACAATTGAACTATTATATGGTAATATTTTGTCATTATCCATATTTTGTGAAAAACTTAAAGGAGTATTTACAGCCCATTCATCAGATCTAATTGATCTTGATTTTCCTAATACTTCTGTATTATCTGAACCGTCAGAGGCAATATAAATATCATACATATTAATTGAAGATCCAGAATATCCTAATATCACTATTGCAAGTAATAAAATAACTGCTATTATGTATCTTTTTCTATATATAAAGTCATATAATTTTTTTAAAGGTATAATAAAGTGTATTGATATAAAATATAATACACATGATATAATTAAACATCTATCAAAGGTCATATTTTGATACATATTTTTAAATATAGCTATTTCTAATGCAATAGAAACTGCTATACATAGAATAAAAGCTATTCCTAATTTAAAAATTAATTTTTTATTTTCAGTCATAATTTTTTTTATTTTTCTGTTCACTTTATTAAAATCCTTCCAAAACATACAATTTATAACTATTTGATTGCTTTAATTTATATTCTCATTGCAAAATTTACTCTTTTATTTAACTATTTTTCAGTTCTTACTTCATAGTGTGATGAATTTAAACTAAAATTAGGATTATAATAAGGATCTCCTTTTTCGAATATATCTTTCCATTTTTCTTGAAATTTTTGTATTTCTGCTTCAAATCTAGCAGCCTTTTCTGGAGTTGTTTCATATCCTCTTGTTTTTGATTCATAATGAATTAGTGTAACAAAAGGATCATAAACTACTAATTTTCCTGTTTTCCTTATTTTCAAACAAAAATCCAAGTCATTAAAAGCTACTGGCATATTTTCATCCATATAACCCACTTCTTCATATACAGATTTTTTTGACATCATACAAGCACCTGTTACAGCACTAAAATCTTGTATTGTACTTTCTCTTGCAAAATATCCATGTGCATGTCTTGGTAAACCTCTAAATAAGTGTGTTGCAACTCTATCAACACCAATTACAATTCCGGCATGTTGAATTGTATTATCTGGATAAAATAATTTTACACCTACTGCTCCAACATCTTCTCTACATGCAAAACCTAACATATCTTCTAACCATTCTGGTGTTTCTACTTCTGTGTCATTATTTAATTGAATAATATATTCCCCTGTACTATTTTTTACTCCTAAATTAATTAGTTTTGAATAATTAAATCCTTTTTCTTCGTATTTTATTACTTTTATTTTTTCATTTTTCACTAATTCTTTATAATATTCAAAAATTTCTTCTGTTTCACTATTATTTTCTACTATTATTATTTCATAATTATTATAAGTAGTTTTTTCTAATATAGATTGTACACATGTTTTTAATGTTTCTTTTTCATCTTTGTTTGGTATTACAATAGAAACTTTTGGATTTCCTTCAAAAGAATATTTTATTCTATATGTTCCTAAACTTGCTCCATGTTCTACTGTTCCTTTTAGGCCAACTCTTTCTAAATGATCCTGAATTGCAGGTATTCCTGCTTCAAAAGCATACGGTTTTGCCTGTACATCTGCTTGTGCAGTAGAATTTGGATGAACTCTCCAGTGATATAATACTTTTGGTATATGTATAATGTTTTTTGTATTTTCTGCAACTCTTAAAATTATATCAAAATCTTGAGCTCCGTCATATTTACTTCTTTCTCCTTCTAACTTGTCCATCAATTCTTTTTTGAATACACTAAAATGACAAATATAATTGTTTGCTCTTAAGAAATCTAAAGAAAAATCTGGTTTAAAATGAGGATTAAATCTTGGTTTATCTAAAGTTGTAATTTTGTCTTCATCTGTATAAATAAATTCAACTTCTGGATTTTCATTAATACATTTTACCACTTCATATAAAGAGAATACTGGTAATAAATCATCATGGTCAAATAATGCAATAAAATCTCCTGTTGCAAGTTTTATACATTCATTTGTATTTCCTGCAATTCCTTTATTTTCTCCTAAAAATTTATATTTAATTCTTTCATCTTTTTTATATATTTTTTCTAGTTCTACATTTTTTTCTGGACTTCCGTCTGCTAAGCATAGTTCCCAATTTGTATATGTTTGATTTATTAGACAATCAACTAATTCATCGAAAAAATTATATGGAGTATTATACATTGGCACTAATATACTTATTTTAGGATTTATTTTAAATTTTACTTTTCTTTGTGCTTCTATTTCTTTTTTAGTTGGTTCATTGTTTTTTATCCATTCTTGATATTTCACATTTTCATCAACCAATTGTGTTTCTGAGCTAAATTTTCCCCTTATTTTTTTAATTGTTACTTTTATACCGTCTTTTTTTATTGAATTGAATACCTTTGCCCAATTTCTAGGTGCAAAATATTTCATAAAAATTGCTATTTTTCTTAAAATTTGTCTAGTTTTTGTTCCTTCTGGAAATAATTTATCTCTAATTCTCATTTTTATCAAATCCTTTTCTTAATTTTTTAATCCTTTTAATTTTCTAAGTGGTCTAGTAATTTTCCAAGACATTGAATTTTTCATTCCATTAATTATATTTTCTTTTTCTATAATTAAAGTTTCTTTTTGTCTTAAGAATTCACATGTTTCTTCCATATTTTCTTCTAAAAATCTTATTCTTGCATCTTTTTCATTTAATAGTTTTGTACAATCATCACTAATTTTTTTTATATTTTGTTCTAATTGTATTTTTTCATTTTGTATATCTTGTATTCTTATATTTTTAGTATGAACATTCCAAGCAATTTCACTTCTTGTCTTATTTTGTAATAAATTATCTAATTCATTAAATATTTCTATATTTTCTTCTTTTATACCTATTAATTTATATATTTCTTCTTTCTTTATATTTTGTAATTCTTTGCAATAAATAATTGCTCTATAAAGAATGAATTCTACAGGAATATTTTCTTCATACCATTCTTGATCGTAAAAAAAGAATTCTTGATTTATATAAAATGTATTTTGAAAAATTAAATCCCATAGTCCGTCTTTTATAAATGTTAAATTTTCTATTTGTTCTTTTTTATATTGTATGCTATATTTATCAAAGACATTTTGACTGTTGCTATCTACTTTTTTCAAGTTTTGTTTTAAATAATTTAAAAATTTTTCTATAATATTTAATGCACTATCTGTATCATTATTTAATATTTTTTCTATTATTACTTTGTCTAAAGTTTTGTGTTTTTTTTGATATATACTAATTATTGTATTTTTTTCATAAGTATCTAAAGTTTTTAAATTATTGTTTTTTAAAATATTTATATTTTTTTGTATCTGTTCTATGTGTTGTTTTGCTTCTTCATTTGCATATGTTTTGTATACTTTGTCTGATTTTATAATTGTTTTTATTTTATAATTGTTTTTTCTTATATTTGAATAAGAAACAAATTCTATTTTATTATCTTCAAATTCTTTTGTTGAACATTCTACAAAAAATGAATTTGAGAAGGTTTTTAATAGATTTTCATCTTGTTCTAATATATCTTTCATTTTATTTGTTTCATTCTCTGTTATAACAGTATCTTCTGGATAAAAAGTTATATTTCTATAAATTGTATCTGTGTCTGGTAAATGTTGATCTGTAAAAATTACATTTGCAGTTTTATAATTTGGAAATACATAATAATATTTACTGTAATATAATTTTTCTTTATTTAAAAAGTTATCTAATTCTTTTTTTGTATACATTTCATTTGTTTCTACTTCTTGACACATGCTTTTTATTGACAATTTATTATCAGTAATAATTATTATTTTTCCATTTTCTTTTAATACTTCTAGTAATTTATAAAAATTATCTTCTATTTTTTTTATACATCCTATAATTACTATATAATCATATTTTTGCTCATTTGATAGTTCTTCAATTTTTGTTATTATTTTAGTATTTTCGTTTATTTCTATAGTTTCTTCATCTATTGCTAATTCAAGTATTGCTGAATTTTCTTCAAATGGATACCATGTAATTATATTTTTTCTATTCTCTAATAGGATTTTTTTATAATCTGAATTTTTTTCCAATTTACAAATCCCCCTTTACTTTGCAACATTTTATCAATTCTTTTTTCTTTTTATGCTAGTATGAAAATCTCTAATCCATTTTGTACTTTTCCAGCTAATTGAATTTACCATTTTATTTAACTCTAATTCTAATTCTTTATTCTTATTTTTTAATAAATTATTTTCTTCCTGTAATTCTATATTTTTATCTTTTAAGTTTAGTAATTCTTCTTCATTTCGATAAATAAGTCTTGACATCATATTTGCTTTTTTAGTGTTAAATAAAACTGATTTGTCTTGTGGTATTTTTATAATATATTCTTTATCTAATAACCATTTATTTAGTAAATTTATATATTCTTGTTCTTTAGTATTTTCATTTATATTTTCTATATGCATATTTACTAATTTTATTTTATAATCTTCTGCAAATTGATTTTTGTGTAATAATGCGTGATATAACAAAGTATAAAAATACAAATAATTATTTACTGTAAAAAAACCTTTATTATTCCATACTCTTGTTTTTAATATTTCTTCTTCTAAATCTTCATCATAATAATTATCTCCTACATATCTTAAATCAAAATATGCATTTTTTCCTTCTACTTCTGTTACGTAATGAACTCTATATTCTTCATTAAATACTTTTTTTGCATTTAATATATATGCACAATCTTCTTTTGACCTACAAATTAGATCAATATCATTATGGTCATTTACATATATTTCTTCAGGGAGGTTTTCGTAATTTCTTAATAATGCATAATTTGTACAATTATTTAATACATAAAACATTTCACTTGCATTTTTCCAACCTTTTGCTCCTATTAAGTTTTTGTTTATTTTTTCTTCTTCATTACTTACAATATTTTCTTTTAAAAAATCTTGTATTGATTTATCTATTAATAAAGTTAAATCATGATTTGTTTCTGAAACATCGTTAGTGGCATGTATTTTATGTCCTCCACCTGTTATTTCTCTATAATATGTTTTTTTATCAAACATATTTGTATTTACAATTTTATCTCCTTTACTTGTACCTCTTTTTTCGTATTTTGGATTTTTATCTTTTACAATAATAAGCATAAAAGGTCCTGTTCCACAATGTTGTTCTTTTCCAGATCCTTTTGGAAGATTAGTTCCATAAAACCTAGATAAATTCTCGGAAAATTTATCTAGATCCCATGTTATAATATACTTTTTTAATATTTCAAAATTTTTTTCTATATCTTCTAAAATTTCTTGTTTTTTATATAATGCATTTTCCCATATAATAAACAAATGTATTTCTTCCATATTTAATCTAATTCCTTCCTAAGGCACAAATGTTGTTTTTCAACCTTTCTTCTATTTTTCAATCTTTTTAAAAGTTACTATTGGATCTACATCAAAGCAACCTACCATTTTTCTTTCAGATGATACTTCTATTATTAAAGCATCATAATTCCTATTCATTACTATTAATTCTCCATTATCATCAAATCTACTACAACTAATAGATATTGTATATTTTCCTGGTGCTAGTTTTAATTTTTGTTCAAAATCAAATATATATTCTTCTCCCTTTTCACATAAACCTGTATCTATTCCCATAAAATTTGTATTGTTCCCACACATTTCTTTTCCATGGAAGTCTTTTACTGTAACTGAAATTGTTGGACAGTTTATTGTTTCATTAAATTGTACCTTTAATTTTATATGTGTCTCTTCATTATTATCTACAATTGGTAGTGGCTCATTATTATTATTAAAAATACCATAATCATAAATTATAGCTTCATTATTTCCATAAACTATCATATCTGGATTTGTAACAAAATATTTTTTCCATTCTGATTTTTCTGCAACAGAGTTTATTATTTCTTTAGTAATTTTATTTTTTCCTTCTTTTCCTTCTGGTGTCTTCATTTTTGTAACTAATTTTTTATATTCTTCTACACCTTCTTTAACTCCACCGTCGAAAATCTTTTTACCATGTTCTAGTATTATTGTTCTGTTACAATTATTTAATACATCTGTTATACTATGTGTTACAAATAGTATTGTTTTTCCTTTTTTCTTAAATTGTTCAAATTTCTTAAAACATTTTAATTGGAAAGCCATATCTCCTACAGACAATACTTCATCTACTATCAATATATCTGGATCTACATTTATAGCACATGCAAATGCTAATCTTGCAAACATTCCTGATGAATATGTTTTTACAGGTTGACTAAGATGTTCTCCTATATCTGCAAAATCAATTATTTCTTGTTCTTTTTCCTTTACTTGTTCATGCGTTAACCCCATTATTTGCCCATGTTGATATATATTTTCATATCCTGTTAATTCTGGATTAAATGCTGTTCCTAATTCTAATAATGAACTTATTTTTCCATTTATTTTTATTGTTCCTGATGTAGGTTGTGCAACACCTGTTATTAATTTTAATAATGTAGATTTTCCAGCACCATTTTTTCCGAGTATTCCTAATATTTCGCCTTTTTTTAATTCTAAATTAAAATTATCTAATGCTGTAAATGTTGTATGTTTCTCATAATTAGGTAATATTATTTCTAATAGTCTATCTTTTTTTCTATGGTACATTTTATATTTTTTACATAAATCTTTAATTTCTATTACATTTTCTAAATTTTTATTGTTATTTTCTTTATTCTGATTTTGTATATCATTTTGTCTAATTTCTTCACTCATTATTTACTCCTTTATTATATTATAATACATCTGCAAAATCTTTCTTTGATTTTTTAAATACATGATTTCCCCATACAAATAATATAATTGTTATAGCCCAAAATACAATTGTATAAAATCCATATCCTTTTGTGATTATATTTTCCCCAATAAAGGCTTGTCTTGCTGCTGTTACTAAATATGTAAATGGTATACATTGTAATAATCTCTGGATTATTGGGTGTGCAGCAACCATTTGTAAATTCCAAACTATTGGTGTAAACCAGAAAAATATTTGCATAATTATATTTAATAATTGCGAAAAATCTGGTATTAATGTTGTAATTGCTGATGTAAATCTTGTAAATGCTATAATAAAACAATATGCTGCAAATAATGCATATAATAAAATAAGTAGATTTGGAAAGTAACCAAAAAATGCACTTACTACAATTGAAATTATAAATAAAAATATAGATACAAAAGCCGAAGATATTATAGATATAACTGGTATTGTATCAACAGGAAATACTACCTTTTTTACTAAATAACTATATGCTCTAATAGAATTACTTGCATTTATTATTGTATCATTTACTGTCATCCACATTGACATTGCTGGTAAAAACCAAGATACATATGGATAGTTTCCTGAACTTCCTACTCTTAAAATATATTGGAATACAATAACATATGTAATCATAAATACAAATGGTTGTAAAAATCCCCATATTGCACCTAAGCTTGTATTTGCAAATCTATTTTTAAAATCATTTTTTCCTATTCCCCATACTACTTTTTTGTTTTGTATTAATGCCTTTATAAAATCCATTTTTTCCTCCTTCATATAGACAAGCTTATTTTATACTTTATGGATTGTTTTGTCAATAAGAATAATTTTTAAAAATTATTTGAACGGTTATTAGTTAATGATTTTAAAAATGTTATAGGAAAATCTTTGATTTTTCCTATAGCATAAAAAAGGGAGGCTATATTAAATTCCCCCCTCTTTTATGTTATAGAAAAAATAGAAGATTTCCCTATAACAGCAATTATTTATTTTCTAATTAATAATAGTAAATCCATAAATATAATAGCATTAGACAAAATTGTTAATATCATTATAGTATTTTGACCCTTTTTTACAGATACATTTTTTAAATTCATTCCAATAAATATTAATGATATTATTGGGAATAAATATCTAGATTGATATCCAACTATTTCTGAATTTCCTACCTTAGTAAAATTCAAATATAAAACAATACTTGTCATGCAAAATACTGCTAAAAAAGAAATTATAAAAATCAACTTTTCTTTAACCTTAAATTTTTTAGAATCATCTAAAATAGCAATATATAATAATAAAGTTATCAATAATGTAAATACTAAACTTGAATATTCACCAAAAAAGGCTACATTGTTTGTTGTTTCCAACCAACTAGGTGAAAATAGTGTTGATATAGTATGTTTATATAAACTTTCTAGTACTTTAAATGGATTTTCTAAGCAATATTCTATCTGTGCAGATACATCTGATCCGCTTCTTGGATCATCTACAACTTTTGTTCTTTTTACATATAATGCGCCAAACACTATACATACCAATGCAATTATTGATATAACTATCATTACTGGTATATATTTTTTATTCTGCTTTATTGTTTCTTTTAAAGGAAGTATTAAAAATATTAAAGCAACTCCTATATAAGCCATAGATTTAGCCATTAATAAAAATATAAAACAAATACCTAATTTTAATACATCTTTTAATGTAAGTACTTTTTTAGACTCATATATTTTTAAACAATATGCAATAAATATAGAAACCAATCCAACACATATTCCATCAATAGAATAACTTGCTGCCAGACATAAAATCATTGGTATCATCAATATTGCTGCAAAAGTTTGCTTTTTATATGGTAATATTTTCAAAGTAATAATTGATAAGATTGTATAAAATATAAGATTAAATATTCTACCTGCAATATATATATCTGCTAAACTACCTCCTAATATATTCGCTAAAAATATTCCAATTCCTGAAAATAGATAAATAACAAAACTATATGGTGCAGGTGAATATATAAAATTATACTCCACTTGTTCATCTAATTTAGTATCATAGTTTTTTTCAAAAAATGAGTTAATGTTCTCATAACTGCTATTTAACGGTATTTGTTTCAATTGTTCATCCATTTTGTATTCTTCAAAATTAAAATTACCAACAGAAACATTAAATGCTGAAAGAAAATGTCTAATTTCATCATAAGGATGATTCAAATCTGTTGAAATTGCAAAAACAATACCAAATGTTGAGGAAACTAATATCATATTTTTTATATAATCTTTTTGAACATATGTTATAAAAATTACTCCCATTAATATCGCAATTATATATAGTGCTAACTTTTGTATTGAGATAAAATCTATTCTTATAAATAAAAATGTAAATGCTCCTAATGCAAAAATATAATAAATAATTGATGTGTATTTTTTAAATTTAGATGAATATGTTTCTATAGCTTGTTCTACAAATTTCTTATTAAATAATAAATATAATATTATAAAAGCAATATATACTAAAACTCTAAATAATGAAAAATTGTAATTTGCATTGTTTAAAATAAAATTAGAGTTGCAAAATAATAGTTCATAAACTACCATTATTAATAAAATAATTAAACCTGTTATAATTTTTAAAATATTTGTAAACAAATTTCTATTTTCTAAATTTTTTTCTACAATATTTTTTATAGAAGTTTGTATCTTTTCATTTTCTGACATTGTACTTTACATTCTCCTTTACTTTTATTTAATTTTCTATATTTATTTCCAAAAGCTCTAGCAAAGAATTAAATATTTCTTCATCTTCCAATTTATTCTTTTTATTTTTAGTGACTTCTATAAAAATTCTATTTTCATCTTTGCAATATTCATAAACTTGATAAGGATCCATATTCTCAAAATCATAGTTTCCGTATTTCTCCAGTAATATTGTCTATTATTTTAATTTCTCCGTCGCAATATATTATATAAAGATTATTACTTTGCATAACTGTCTGAATTCTATTATCAAATTCATTATTTTCGTTATTTTCTTGAATTTGTAAAAAGCCTGTATCTGAAACACTATATTTGCAATTTGTATATTTATTTATATATTCTAATATTTCATTATCTTTATTTCCTAAATAGATTCCATTAGATAATGGTAATTTTTCTTGTGTTATTTTTTGAGCTTCATCTATATTTTTTATATTTTCATTTATTTTCCCTGCAAAAGCTACACTAAATTGCATACTAGTTTTTACAGATAAAACTTCTCTTCCGTCATATTCTGTTGCTACTTCATATATATCAGGATCAGCTGTAGAATTTACTTCTTGCATTAATTCTTCTACTGTATTAGTTTGTTCAGTATTATTTTTTTCCTGATTTTGTCCTACTTCATTTTTTTCTTTTGTTTTATCCTTTTGTACCATATATATTACTACTGCTAAAATTATTATGACTAATAAAATACTTACAAATATTATTATTTTTTTTCTTTTTTTATCCATTAATTATATTCCCCTTAACATATTTAAAGTTGCATTTATATATTTTGTACTATTTGCATCATATTCTGGCAATTCAACTAAAACAGATCTTGCTCCTAAAGTTGCTCTTGCCCAATTTATTAAATATCCTGTTCCATAGTTTGAATTATGATAGCTTATACCATATTGTGTTCTATAATAGCTTCCTATTCCATTATCTCCTATTGTTTCATTTAACCAACCATGTAAATCTACCAATACTGTTTTTCCTGTTTGTGATTTATGAGCAATTAAGAATTCTCTTAAAGCTTGTGCTTCAACAGCTTGAAATCCTGCAGTTCCATTATAATTTCTTGTAGATGTATATCTTTTATAAGTTGTTCCAGCAATATGCCAGCATCTATTTAAATCTATACCTTTATTATTTGGCGTTTGACTTGTTAAAGTTGTTCTTCCTGGTCCATTATGACTCCAACCATAATATTCTCCGTCTGGATTTACACTTGGAAAAATGTATATTGTCCATTTTTTATCTAAGTCTAAATCTTGTAACTGTATTAATTTATTCTTAAAATCTTCAGCAATAGCTGTTAATGCTTTTCCGTCATGACTATATAAATCTTCAAATCCATGAACACTAAATGTTGCAAAAAATACATTAGGTCCATCACCAATTTTATAATATTTTAAGTCTCTTCCTCTACTATCACCTATACTTTTTAATCCACTAACTCCATATGTTCCTTCTTCACATTTGATTATTTTTTTAAAATAATCTACTATTATGTCCATAACTCTAGTATGTCCATTTACATCATTTATAGGTGTGGTATAAACATCATATTCTGTAAATTCTTTTGTATATCTATATCCGTCAGAACTTAATTTCCATGTTGGTTTTGTATCTTTAAATTTAACATCTGAAACCATTTCAACTATTACTTTTTCATAGCTTGTATACATATATTTTACTTTAATGTTAGGAGTTCCTGGATAATTATATATTCTCTTTTTCAATTTTATATGTACTGTAGTTGTATTTCCATGTAAGTCTTGAAGTTGTGTATCATAATCACTTTCATCTACAAAAGTATATGAATATGTTAAACTATCTTCACTTAACTTCCAATTTTGTTTTGTTGGTTTTAATTTTTCGTTTGACACCATTTTTACTGTTACTGAATTATCGTCATTATGAACATATTGTAAAGAAATTTTTGGTGCTTCTTTATCAATATCTTTAACTACAATATTTATATTTGTAGAATTTCCCCATTTATCTTGAAAAGAAGTAGTATAATTTGTATTATCTTTAAATACATATGTATAGCTTAATTTATCTTTGCTTAATGTCCAGTTTATTTTTGAAGCTTTTAATTCCTCATTAGATGTAATTGTAGCTTTAACTGAATTAGAATTAAAATCATATTCATATTTTATTTTTAAAACTGGTCCTGTCTTGTCTAGTCCTTCTATTTTTATATTAACTTTTTGTTTATTTCCAAAAATATCTTCAAATTCTGTATTATAATTTGTGTTATCTAAAAATTCATATGTATATGTAAAAAGATCTTTACTTAAATTCCAATTTATTTTTGTATCTTTTAGTCTATTATTAGATTTTATATTTACTATAAAACTATTATTATTTGTTTTCTTATATTCTACATCTAATTCTAACTTTCTTTTTTGTATTTGTGTAACATTTATTTTTACTTTTGCTTTATTTCCTAAAATATCTTCAAATGTTGATTCATAATTTGTATTTTCATAAAACTCATATGTATACATAAAATCATCTTTACTTAAATTCCAGTTTATTTTTGTATCTTTTAGTTTATTATTAGATTTCAAATTTACTATAACACTATTAGTGTCAGTTACTTTATATTCTATATTTAATTTTAAAGGTCTTTTTTGTATTTGTGTAATATTAATATTTATATTGGTTTTATTTCCTGAAACATCTTCAAATGTTGTTTCATATTTTGTATTTTCAAAAAATTCGTATGTATAAGTTAAACCGTCTTTACTTAATTCCCAATTTACTTTTGTATTTTTAAGTTTGTTTTTTGATTTTACTTGTGCTATTACACTATTTGTATCTTCTTTATATGAATATGTTATTTGAATATTTTTTGTATCTTCTTTTGTTGTATTTGTAGCATTAACCTGATAATTAATGCCTACTAAGTTTAACATTAATATTGCTGAAATAATTAACATTTTAATTTTTTTCATTTTAAAATTCATTCCTTTCTTGCTTTGCTTAAAGGTACACATAGTTTTGAAAGATTTTTCTTTCAAACTAATAATTCATCCTATTATTTTCTTAGCTATTTTTTTAGCTTTTAAATTTGTCTTTGTTTTTCGTAAGATAATTTTTTTGGTTTTTGAGTATATTTTAAATAGAACTCTTCCTAAAATAGGTATATTTAAAATTATAAAATTAATAATATAATATCCTATCTGTTCATTTTTATATAATTTGTGGAATATATTCCATCCTTTAAAATTTATATTTTCCTTTTGTTCAATTTTATCAAAATATTCTTTTCCCATAGATGTTAATTTATTTAAATCATCTGGGAATTTTTCTTTGTTTTCTAAATATGTTTTAAACAAATCTTTTTTTACTTCTATAAATAATTGTCTAATTTGATTAAAATCTTCAAACTTGTATGATTGTTTTTGTGTACCTACAAGATTGTCTCCATGTTGCCTGTATCTAATTGTTGGTTCATCTAAATATGAAATTTTACCATTTAGTGAAACTATTAATCCTATCCATGAATCTTGAATAATATAATTTGAGTTCTTTGGGATTGGTAATATATCTTTAATCCATTTTGTTTTACACATAATTGTACAACCAGTTATGTTATTATATAAGTATTCAAATTGTTTTGTTCTTATTGTCTTTTTTATTTTATGAATTTTTTTCATTTTTCTATTAAATGATAAATCTAATATTTTTAAATTTTCATCTACTATTTCTAAATCTGTAAAAACTAAATCTGCATTATCTTTTTTTAATTTTTTTAATGTTTGTTCTATCTTGTTAGAAAGCCATACGTCATCTTGATCTGCTAACATAAATAATGGACTTTCTGCTTTTTTTAATAGAAATTCAAAATTATTAATTAATCCTAAATTTTTTTCTTGGTAAAAAATCTTTATTCTATTATCTTTTTTTTCATATTCTTTTAATATTTCTTTTGTTTTATCTTTTGAGCAATCATCAGAAATAATTAAATTAATATTTTTATATGTTTGATTTAATATGCTATCTATTTGTTTTCTTAAGTATTTTTCTCCATTATATGTAGCTAATAGTACATCAACTTTTTCTAATTGTTCCATATAAATTTTATGCTAGTTAATTGTTACTCTTCACAACTTTCTTATATTAGCCAGTGATATATTTTATAGTATTATTGTATGGAGCTTTCAAGAAAACGTTTGAACACATGTGAATTACCTTTTCTTGAATGGAGATTACATAAAAATATATAATTAGCTATCTATATTATTTTTATTGTTGTGAATTACAACATTTCATTTCTAACAAAATACTCCTTTCTTTTTTGTTACTATAAATTTAAGACTGTATTTAACCATGGAAAATGCCTTTCTTATTGTATAGGAAAAATCGAAGATTTTTACTATACAACAAGGTTAATTTACCTTGATATGCACAATAATTGCGAAGCAATTTTGTGCATGTGGACGTCGAAATCTTTGATTTCGCTAACGTCCAATTTTCTTATTATTAATTAAAACTTAAATTTTATGTACCCTATGATTGGAAAATGAAAAATTACAAACTCTTTTATCATTTTCTTTAATAAATTTCTTCCAGAAAGAAATTTAAAATATTTTATAAAATGTAGATTTATATATTTAGATTTATTTAAACTTTCATAGTAATTTATTAATTTTTCAATATAAGACTGTTCTTCTTTATTTTTAGTATAATCTAAACACATTCTTGCTCCATATAAATATGCTTTATTAATCACTTTTTCTTTTCTATATTTTGAATAACTATCATATGAAATTCCATTTTTATTTTTCCAAATAGATAAATTTTGTTCTAAACTTCTCCCTCCAAAAATATTTCCTGTATGTAGTCTATAGTCAAAAAGTGGTTCTTCTATATATGTCATACCATTCATTTCATTTGCCATATAGCTAACTATCCAATCATGTGCTATCACACTTTCTTTAAATGGTATTATTTTTTCTTTTAAATTTTTTGTAAACATCTGTGAACACCCTATACCAATACATCTTGATCTAGCAAGTTTGTCTTTTCCTTTTATAAGAGGAACATTTTTATATTTAAAATAATTATTGTGTATAATTTTTTCATCTTCATTTATTTGCTTACAATTACAATATATTAAATCAACTTTTTCTTCTTTTATTTTTTTTAAACATTTTTCTATTTTATTCTCATACCATATATCGTCTTGATCGCTATAACATATGTAATTGGCAGTTGATTTTTCAAGTAAATATCCAAAATTTTTTGTACAACCTAGATTTTTCTCTTGAAATATTAGTGTTATTCTTTTATCTTTTTTTTCATATTCTTTTAGAAATTGCTTTATACTTTCATTTTTTGAACAATCATCAGATATATATATATGGATATTTTTATGTGTTTGATTTAATATACTTTCTATCTGTTTTTGAAAAAATTCCTTTTGTGGATTATATGTTGCAATTAACACATCTACTAAGTCTTGCTCTTCCATTTTTCATTTCCTTTTTTGTTTTTTGATAATGATTTATATTTTTTACAGTTATTTATTATTTAATAGATTAAAATTCTAATATATTTATTTAAAGCTAAATTATTTAATGTTACAATACTAATTAATAAAAATTTTATCTACTTTTAAATATACCCCTAAAGAATTTTTACTAATTTCCTTAGGGATAGATTTTTATAGTCTAGCTTAAAATCACATTGAAAATATTAGTCTTTTAATTAATAGACACAATTAAAGGCATTAAATAATATTAAAATTATTATGCTTCTGGTTCTATTAATCCATAATTTTTTCCGTCTTTTAATTTATGTATTACATTTACTTTCCCTGTTTCTACATTTATAAATACGAAGAAATTATGAGTTGGTTTTTCTTGTAATTTTAAAATTGCATCTTCTGGTGTTATTGGTTTTATTTCATAATATGCTGTTTTTACTATTTCATTTATTATTTCATGTTCTTCTGTTGGAACTACATCCATTGTACGAATAGATGCTTCTCTTTGCATTTTTTCTCTTTTTGTTTTTGCTTTTCTTATTTGACCTTCTAATATGTCTATATCTTTGTCTATTGATGCATATAGGTCTTTGTCTTCTGTTACTGCTCTATATTTTTCTCCATTTGCTGTAACATAAATTTCTGCAATTTGTTCATTTTTTTCCATTCTTAAAGTAACTTCTGCTTCTGCTTGTGCGAAATATTTATCTATTCTTTCTAATTTTTTCTCCACATAGTCATTTATTGCTTCTGTTATCTTTAGTTCTTTTCCTATGATTTTTACTTTCATAAAAATCCGCTCCTTTCTTTTTCTTTTTTGTCTAAACTAAAAGTTTTTTGATTAAAACCTTTACATGCTTATTATATATTTTATTTAGATTTTTTTCAACAGTTTTTTTAAAAAAGTGATACTAATAGCTAAATTTTGATACTATTCATACAATGCTGTCAACTTAAGGTTATTATAATAATTTTTTCATCAATATCCTCTCCTCATTAATATAGTTTATTACTTTTAGGCAAATATTGAATTGCAATTCTATTCTCTGGTTTTTTATCAACCAAATATAATACAAATAAAAAGAAATATTCTAAAGGCTTCATA
>CALXAU010000023.1 GCA_944386355.1 uncultured Clostridia bacterium | reverse complement strand
AGAGAAATATTATGGAGGAGTTAAATAATATGCAAATTACTTCTAATGAAATTTCTAATACAAAATATATGCAAATTTATTTAACTAAAGAGGAGTTAAAAATTCAAGAAATACAAGATAAAATAAAAGAATATGAGAAACAAAAGTATAAAATAGGAATATTTGTAACAGGTAAAGAGGACTATCCCGAAGTACTTCAAAAAATAGTTACAAAACAAGTGGAATTATCAGATAATGTATGTTAACATAGACCAAGAGCAATATCAGGCAAAAGGAGGAAAAATGACAGTTGCACGGATATTGTAGATTGTCTAGAGATGAAGATAAAGAAAATTATTCAAGCATAGAGGAACAAAAAAGAATTATTAAAGAATATGCTTCTACTCGTAATTGGATTATCGAAGATAGAGACTTCTACATAGATGACAATGTTTCGGGATATACCTTTAATAGACCTGAGTTTACAAAGATGTTAGAAAAAGTCAAAGGAGGAAAAATTGATGTAGTTATAGCAAAAGACTTATCAAGAATAGGAAGAAACAATGGAAAAGTTTTGGTACTTATTGATGAATTTAAAAATATGCAAAAAAATTTAATATTAGTTTCTGAAATGGGTGGTTCTTATGATGTATTAAATGACAGAGATGATTGCATAGGAATTACAACTTGGTTTAATGAAAGATATGTAAAAGATTGTTCAAGAAAAACAAGAGATCATATGTATTCAAAACAAAAAACAGCAAGGCTTATAATGGGAAATTACTATGGTTATGAAAAAATTTTCAAAGACAATATACCAATGTTATATGTTATTGAAGAACTAAAACCAGTTATTAAACTTATATTCAAATTATATGTTGAAGATAGAATGGGTTTTCAAAGAATTAGTCAAGAATTAAATACAAAATATAATTATCCTACACCATCTAAATATTATAGAGAAAAACATTTTGAAAGAGGCAGAATATATAAGCATAAAGTACAGGAAAAATGGACAAAAGATATGGTAAGTAATATTTTGAAAAATGAAATTTATACTGGGACTTTAATTACTCATAAAAAAAGAACTGTAAATATAAGAGGTAGGGTAGTAGAAGTTCCAAAAGAAGAACAATTTATATTTGAGAATCATCATGAAGCTATTATTTCAAAAGAAATATTTAATTTAGCACAAGAAATAAGAACTAAAAAAATTAAACAAAATACATCAAGCACAAATAAAAAAAGAGACTACTATTTTTCAGGAATGTGTATATGTAATGATTGTGGCTCTGGTATGTCAGGAATTATAATCAAAAGGAAAGTAGCTGAAAAAGGTTATGATTGTTCAAAGTACAGGCAATTTGGAACAAAGGCTTGTCATTGCCATGAAGTAAAGGAAAAAGATATTTTAGTTCATTTAAAAGAGTTTTTAAAATTTACAAAACAGAAATATTTAGAAGAAATAAAAAATATAAAAATTGAAATAAAACAAGATAAAAAAGAAAACAACAAATATAAATTGCAAAATAAATTAAATATTTTAAATGAAGAATATAAAATGCTTGTTAATCAAAAAATAAAAGAATTAGCATCTGCAAACAACGAAATGGCAAAAATTATTGAGAATACATATAAAGAGTTAGAAAAAGAAAAGATGCAAAATATATCTTACATACAGACATTATTAGAAAAAGATGAAAAGAAGAATTTAGAAGAAAAAGTAAATAAGCTAAAAACTTCAATAGAGTATTTTGATGATATTATAAATTCAGACGTACCAAACAAAATGATATTACAAATGATTATTGATAAAATATATATTGATAGAGATAGAACTATTAAATTTGGATTAAAAGTTGATATTAATAAAATGATTTAAATACACCCAAAGATGCGTACTTTACCCCCGTCTGTACAACAGAGATGATAGCATTTGCAAGAGCATATCAATATTTTAAAGAAATAAACACAGAGCTAATAGGACTAAGTATAGATAGCAATGCATCACATCTTGCATGGTTATATGATATTTATTGTAGAACAGGAATAAAAATTCCATTTCCAATAATAGCAGATAGAAGCGGTCAAATTGCAAGAAAATATGGTATGATATCATCAGATGTAAGTAATACACAAACAGTAAGAAATGTATTTATAATAGATGACAATCAAATAGTAAGAACAATATTAGTATATCCAATGAATGTAGGAAGATTTATACCAGAAATATTAAGAATAGTTCAAGCTCTTCAAATGGCTGATTGTTCAAATGGTTCAACAGCTGCAAACTGGATGCCTAATATGCCACTTATAACACCAATGCCTAACACATTTAAACAACTTGAAGAAAGAGTAGCAAATATCAATGAAGAAAAGAATGGAATAAGTTGGTATTTAAGTTTTAAACAACCAGATGAAAAATGTATAAATAATTGTGAATAAGTATAAAAATTTTAAAGTAAAAAATGACTTTGCAAATAAGTAAAGTGTGTAATTTTTATTGAGTATGTACTATAATAAAGTTTTTAGAAAACCTAATAACAATTATAGTACATACTCATTTTATTTATACAATAGCAAATAATATGAAACTTTAAGTTTCTTAGGCTCAAAGTAAAAATAAATATTATATTTTATTTTCAAAAGAAAGGCATAATATTTCCTAATATATAAAAGCCATTGCACACAATTTTACTTACGTAAAATTGGCGGGCGAATAAAGATACAACATGCAACTAAGCTAAAAAGTTAAAAAATTTAATCATGTTAATTTTTCTCTTTTAATAATAAAAATTTTCCATTTTTTGTTAAATAAAATACTTAAAAAAATATCATAATAGAAATATAAAACAAAAAAAGGAGGATTTTAAAAAAATGAAAAAAATAATTAGCATATTTTTATTATTTGCATTATTTGCTCTACTTATTTTTCCAATAAATAGTTATGCAGCACCATTAGGCACAATAGACGTAAAAACAGATAAAACAACAGTAAGACCAGGAGAAGAAGTAAAAGTAACAATTGATTTTGGAGAAGACCTAGGTGCATATACAATGGATATAGCATATGACAATAATATTTTTGAATATATCTCAGCAGAAGGAGGAACACCAAATGATACATCAGATAAAGTAAGAGTAGTTTTTTATGACTCATCAGGAGGAACAAGCCCAAGCAGAACAATGAGTGTTACTTTTAAAGCAAAAAGTGATATTATAACATCAAATCCTACAGAGTTTTCTATAACAGGTGAAGGGCTTGCAAATTCAGATGCATCAGTTAATTATGATGATATAACTATACCAATAGTAAAAAATGTAACAGTAGAACCACAATACATTGACTATACTTTAAATATAGAACATAGAGGAGAAATTATAGCTGGAGAAGAAATTTCAATGAAAATTTCTTATTCTTCTCCAATGGGACGTTATTATGAAAAAGCAAGATTAGTAGCAGAAGCAACAACACCTTCAGGAGCAAATGTTCAATTGATAGGAAAAGATACTTCTAATTTAGATCATGATATTATCCAAAGTGGATGGGGAGATTCTCAAGGATACAAAATAGGAGGAAAAGATGTAGAACAAATATTAGATGTAAAAGGAAAATTTAGTCAAGTAGGAGATTATACAATTACACTAAAATTAATAGATAGGGAAAACTCAGATGCAGTTATAGCACAAAAGGAGTTTAGTTTTACAGCAACTGAAAAACAAACAACTACTACGCCAGAAGGAAATACAAATACAGAAGGAACAACAAATAATAATACTCAAAATTCAATACAACAAGAAGAAATAAAAAAGGACCAAAATACACAGAAAACTCCTGAAGTTTTACCAAAAACAGGTAGAAATATTTATATAGCTCTAGTTGTAGTAATAATTGCTTTATTAAGTTCTTATATATATTTTAATAAGAAAATTGGACGTTAGCGAAATCAAAGTTAAATTAAATTAACCTTGCTTTATATGGAAAGATGCATTTAATAAATGCACTTTCCTATAAAGTAAAAAAAGATATAAGTAAACTGTATATAAAGATATATAAAATAAGATATAGTGTAAAATTAAAATATCTAGATATATAGATTTAAATCTAACTATTGTATTACATAAGGAGAAAATTTATGAAACAAAAGAATAAAAAAATTTTAATAAATACAATTATAATATTACTAATTCTAGGAATTATGATATGGATTGCTATAGATGAGTATGAAATTTTTCAAATAGAAGAAAAAGATAACAGCAATATGCAGACAGAGCTTTTAAATAGTAATATAAACAAAGTAAATGAAGAATTAAAAAATAATACTGATGCACAATTTGAGAATAAACAAAATTCACAAATTAGGGAAAATGTAGAAAAAAAGGAAAGCATAATACAACGCTATAAAGGATATTTAATAAGTTCTAAACTAGAAATACCTTCAATAAATTTACAAACATATGTATTGCAAGAATATTCAGAACAATCATTAAATATATCAGTAACTAAATTTTTTGGACCAAATGCAAATGAAATAGGTAATTTATGTATTGCAGGACACAATTTTAAAAAAGATAATATGTTTTATAATTTAAGGAAAGTGAAAATAGGAGATAAATTA
The DNA here is from genome assembly GCA_944386355.1 of uncultured Clostridia bacterium. Taxonomy (GTDB): domain Bacteria; phylum Bacillota; class Clostridia; order TANB77; family CAG-508; genus CAG-269. The sequence continues at coordinate 13,623 of CALXAU010000023.1, read as the reverse complement.
TATATTACTGATAATAAATATGGAAAAAAAGAGTATCAAATTTATAGTTTATTTAAAGTATTACCAGAAGATGTAAGCTGTCTAGATCAAGAAACAGGAGGAAAAAGAATTGTTACATTAATTACTTGTACAACTGACTCTAAGGAAAGAATAATTGCTAAAGCGGAAGAAGTATAAAAGTTAAAAATAGCATAAATATTAAGGCTTTCCAAATTGTTTAAAACAAAAGTGCAACTGTTAATTGTAATGTAATGTTTAAAATTTAGGAGGAAATTTTGAAATTAAGTAAATATTTGAATAAAAAAAATATATTAATAATTACAATTATATCTATTTTTATAACTTTAATTCTGATCTTTTTTAAAGTAAATGCTTCATCTAAAAGTAATCGGAATAGAAAATTTTCCAGACAATTATAAACCATATTTAGAAGCAATTTCTAAAAAATATCCAAATTGGAATTTTACACCCTTATATACAAATTTAGATTGGAATTATGTAATAGATCAAGAAAATCTTTTTGGTAAAAATTTAGTGCCTAAAAATTATTCAGATAGTTGGAAAAATACTACACCAGGTCAATATAATGTAGAAGTAGACAGTGGTTGGGTTGATTCATCAAGACAAGCAGTAGAATATTGCATGGATCCAAGGAATTTTTTAAATGAAGTTCGCATATTTCAATTTGAAGGACTATCATATGATTTAAATTCAAATACTATAGAAGGAATAGAAAAAATATTATATGGTACAGAGTTTTATCAAAAGCAAGTTTCATATTTAACAAGTAGTGGATCAACTATCACAATGAATGAAAACTATTCAAACTTAATTTTAAAGGCAGCTCAAACTTCTTATGTAAGTTCATATCACTTAGCTTCTAGAATAAAACAAGAAGTTGGACCTTTTTTATCACATAGTTCAATTAGTGGTAAAGTACCAGGATATGAAGGATATTATAATTTTTATAATATAGGAGCAACAAGTTCATCTGAGCCAATGGGAGCTATAAAGAATGGTCTACAATATGCAAAAGACGGAAAAGGCGCTAGTCAAGATATAAAAAACAAATACCTAATCCCTTGGAATAACAAAGAAAAAGCAATTACAGGAGGGGGGATTTTTATAGGATCTAGTTATATAAATATAGGTCAAAATACTATTTATTTGCAAAAATTTCATGTATCTGATAACAAAGGAGGAAGTCTTTTTTGGCATCAATATATGACAAATGTATTAGCACCATATAGTGAAGCAAAATCTATATATAATGGGTATCAAAAAATGGGATTATTAAATACTAAAATGAACTTTATAATACCAATATTTAATAATATGCCAGAAATTCCAACTCAAAGTCCTAGTATAAAAAACGAAGAATTTTCAACAGATAATACAAAAGTATATTGTAATGCAAGTAATGTAAATATAAGAACAGGTCCGGGTACTTCTTATGAAATTATAACAACTGTTACAAATAATGACAAAATGACGAGAATATTAAAAGGAAAACAATCTGGAGAATTATGGGATAGAGTAATTTTAGAAAACGGAATAGTAGGATATATTTATCAAAATTATGTAACTGAAGTTCCTCCAATACAAATTGAAGAAATAAGAATTACTATAGACAATAATGTTTTACAAAAAGGTGAGACAAAAAAACTGCAAGTAACAATTCTTCCACAAGAAGCAAGTAATCATAAAATAATATATTCATCTAATAGCCCTGAAGTTGCAACAGTAGATGAAAATGGGAATATAAAAGCAATTAGCTCAGGAACTGCTACTATAACTGTAAAAGCAGAAGAAAATGATGTAAAACAGCAGATTATAATAGAGGTATATAGTAAAGTAACAGGAATAAATTTAGACCAAAAAGAAATATATATGCAAATAGGAGATATTTTTAAAATTAATCCAGTAGTAGAGCCAGAGGACGCAAATGATAAGAGTCTTAAATATCAAATTATAAATCAAGATATAGCAACATCAGATGAATATGGAAATATCACTGCACACAAAGAGGGGGAAACTACTCTTCAAGTAATTGCAAATCAAAATAATCAAATAAAAGAAGAATGTAAAATAACTGTTGTAAGAAAAATGGGAGATGATGAAATACATTTTGACTCTTCATTAAAGATTGATAGTTTAGAAATAAGTGGACTTGACCATACTAAAAATACTGTGCAAGATATAAAACAAAAAATAACAACTAATTTAGAAATAGAAATAGTAGACAATAAGGGGAAAACATTATTAGAAACAGATAGAGTAGGTACTGGAAGTAATATTTTAGTTAAGGAGAATGGAATTATATTAAGAAAATATACATTTATTTTATATGGAGATTCAAATGGAGATGGTAAAATAAATAGTGCAGATTTACTTGTATTACAAAGACATATTTTAGAAATAGAGCAAATTGATGATATATACAAAAAGGCTACAAATATTAGAAAAAATGGTAAAAAACCAACATCTGTAGATTTATTATTAATACAAAGACATATATTAGGATTACAAATAATAGAACAATAAATTTATGGAGTTTAAGTTTGGAACAAAATACTTTCATTTCTATAAGTAATTTTGAGCAAAGCAAGAAAGGAATGATTTCAATTTGGATAAAAAATCAATATATATAAAATTGATGATATTGACAATATTGATAATATTTTTTAATCTTTTTATAAATATAAGTAATGCTGCAAATGAAACAAATATTTATTTAAAGCCTAATAAAGATATATTTGAAAAAGAAGAAATTATTGAAATAACACTATATATGGAAAGTAACGAAGTGGCAAGTTTTAATATAGAACTTAATTTTGATAATACTAAATTGGAATATATTAAAGAAACAGAAAAAAGTAATCTTATTGACAATAAAGTTATTTATTTATGGTATGACGAAACAGGTGGACAAAAGCCTAAAACAGGAGAACTTGTAACTTTTAAGTTTAAAGTAAAAAATACAGGAATTGCAACATTTACTATAGATGGAGAATTTTATAATAAAGAAGGGCAAAATATAGATACAAAATTTGAAGGTTGTCAAATACAAATTGGAAAAGAACAAGCAAAATTAGAAGAACAGGCTAAAAATGTTCAGGATACAGATATATCAAAAGAAAATGCTAAATTACAGATATTAAGAATAAATAATTTAGGAATAACACCAGCTTTTGATAGAAATATTTTTAACTATTATTTGACAGTTTCTAATAATATAAGTGAAATAGAAGTATTAGCAATTGCAGAAAACTCTAAAGCAACTGTAGAAATAACAGGAAATACAAATTTGAAAGAAGGTTTAAATGTAATTGATATCAAGGTAATATCAGAAGATAAAACAAAAACTAATAATTATACAATAGAAGTTACAAAAACTTCAAATATAGAACTTGCAAATACAAATTTAGAGATATTAGCAATAGAAAATATTTTATTAAATCCTCCATTTGACGAAAATATAACAAACTATAGTGTAGAGGTCTCAAATGAAGAAAATACACTAAATATTTTTGCAGTACCACAAAATGAAAATGCGAAAGTACAAATAAACGGTCAAAATGATATAAAAGAAGGAAAAAACCAAGTAGAAGTAATAGTTACAGCTGGCAATGGATTTTCTACGAAAATATATAAAATAGAAGTATATAAAAGAAACAAAGAAGAACAAGTAAAATATGAAGAACAGCAAGAAGAAAATCAACAGGAATTAGAAAATGCATATAAAATAGAAGAAACAAGTAGCCAAAATAAAGAAATTCAGCAATCACAAAATATTTCTCAAACTGAAAATAAATTAGGAAAAAATACTGTAATAGGAATTATTGTTATTGTAGTTATAATATTATTTATATTTGTAATTTGGAGAAGAAAAAATATATAAATTTTAATGTTATTTTGATAGCTTACGGTATATAGCTCGCAAGCTATCAATCAAAAAGCCAATTTTCTTTTGAAAATAAAATATTTAATAGTTTTTCATTTTGAGACAAAGATATATTGTTTCATATACAATAACAATTTGGAAAGCCTTGAAATTTATACTAATTTTAGCTTTTCTCTTTGGCTTTCCGTAAAGTTAAATTACTTTTTTAATTAACCTCATATTTATAGCTTGAGCACATTGACTCATCAGGTTTAGTTGTTTTTGAATTTTCTATTGGAGCTACATGAATTGACTCTAAAGTGCATTTATTGTTATTTTCGTTATTATATTTACAACTAGAAACTGTACAATTTATTCTTTGTTTATTTTCCATAAATAATCACATTCCTTCCTTACCTTTTCCAACTTTACGTTTGAAAAAGGTATATAAATTGAGTTCTTCTTAAAAGATGTCTAATAATATGAAAACGAAAATAATTTTCATCAAGTAGATACAATTCACAGTTAAACTTAAGTTTTGTAAATCAGCAAATGATATATTTATATATCATCTGCTATCTATAAAATTTTAGAACTGTGAATTGTAACATCAAGTATAGTATGTGAATATTAAAAAAAAATATTCTATTGACAGAATAAAAAAATAGAAATAAAATGTAAATGAAAAAATTACTATTGAAAATAGTAATAGAATAGCTTATAAAAGCAAAGAAAGGATGATTTTATGTTAGTAACAACAAAAGAAATGTTTGAAAAATCTATGAAAGAAGGTTTCGCAATAGGAGCTTTTAATGTAAACAATATGGAAATAATACAGGCAATAGTTGACGCCGCAGCAGAAGCAAAATCACCAGTAATATTACAAGCATCATCTAGTGCTATTAAATATGCAAGAATTAATTATTTAATGAAAATGATAGAAGCAGCAACACAAGAATATGAAAATATACCAATTGCTATACACTTAGATCATGGACCAGATTTTGAAACTTGTAAAATGTGTATAGATAATGGTTTTACATCTGTTATGATAGACGGTTCAAAATATGATTTTGAGAAAAATATAGAGTTAACAAAACAAGTAGTTGATTATGCTCATTCTAAAGGAGTTGTAGTTGAAGCAGAACTTGGAAAATTAGCCGGAATAGAAGATGATGTAAATGTATCTGCTTCAGACGCAATGTATACAGATCCAAATCAAGCAGAAGAGTTTGTAAAAAGAACAGGATGTGATTCTCTTGCAATAGCAATTGGAACAAGTCATGGAGCATACAAATTCAAAGGAGAAGCAAAGTTAAGATTTGATATTTTACAAGAAATAAAACAAAGAATCCCAAATACTCCAATAGTATTACATGGTGCTTCTACAGTAATACCTGAATTAGTAAAAATGTGTAATGAATATGGTGGAAATATTCCTGGTGCAAAAGGTGTTCCAGATGAAATGTTAAACCAAGCAAGTAAATCAGGTGTTTCAAAAATAAATGTGGACACAGATTTAAGACTAGCAATGACTGCTGCAATTAGAAAAGCTTTTGTAGAAGATCCTTCAGTTTTTGACCCAAGAAAATATTTAACTCCAGCAAGAGAATTAATTAAAGAAACTGTAAAACATAAAATGATAGATGTTTTTGGATCAAGCAATAAAATATAATATTTAAAGGTGAAAAATGAGAACAATTAGTACAGAAATTAAAGAGTTTATAAAACAAAAAATTAAAGAAGGTTATAGAAACTGGGAAATTATAAAAATAGACATAGTAGATGAAAATAGAATAAGTATTACCACAATAGAGAAAATAAGAAAAGAATTTTACGCAAATATTTCAGAAGAAGAAAGAAAGGGAATAGAAAAAAGAAAGAGAAAAAGACTTTGGTTGGATAAAAAAAGCTATTTATTAGAATTACTTGCACAAAATAAAGATTTATATGAAATAGCACGAATATTAGCAGATAAAAAAATAGTAAATTAAAAAAAGAATTAAGTCAATTAATTGAAGCAGGAATTATAGAAAAGACACCTGAAATAGAAAGTTTTATAGGAAAACATGCAATAACAGAAAAAGGAGAAGAAAGATAATGAAAAATTCTCCTTCTTTTGTTATTGTATAGGAAAAATCGAAGATTTTTACTATACAACAAGGTTAATTTACCTTGATACGCACAATAATTGCGAAGCAATTTTGTGCATGTGGACGTCGAAATCTTTGATTTCGCTAACGTCCAATTTTCTTATAACAGGAAAGTTTAGTATACAGAAATGTTAAACAGCATTATGACAAAATGTTCTTAAAATAGTAAAATAAAACTAATATTTATTTTTTAAATGAATAGCAATTTGTCTTTGAGCATCTTTTTTTGCTAAATCTTGTCTTTTATCATATAATTTTTTTCCTTTTCCTATACCAATTTCTAATTTTACAAAACTTCCCTTAAAATATAAACTTATCGGAACCAAACTGTATCCTTTTTGTTTAATAAGACCGATTAGCTTATTAATCTCTCTTTTATGTAATAATAATTTTCTATCACGCAAAGGATCTTTATTAAAAATATTTCCATGCTCATATGGACTAATATGCATGCCATAAATAAAAAGTTCCCCTTTTTTTATATTAGCATAAGAATCTTTTAAATTTACTTTCCCTTGTCTAATTGATTTTATTTCTGTTCCTGTTAAAACTATACCTGTTTCTATTTTCTCTTCAATAGTATAATTGTGATATGCAGTAGGATTTTTTGCAATTAATTTTGTATTCACAAGTAAACACCTCATTAATATAAATTTTTTTCTAGTATATCACATTTATTTTAAACTAACAAATTTTATTTCTATTTTATTAACTTTCATGTTACTAGTTAGTGGTTTTTCACTTCTTATTACTCAAAAGTTTCTTTAGGCTGTGCATATTTGCGAAGCAAAATGCACATGTGGCGAAGCCACTTTTCCTATACAACAAGGTTAATTTACCTTAATACGCACAATAATTGCAAAGCAATTTTGTGCATGTGGACGTCGAAATCTTTGATTTCGCTAACGTCCAATTTTCTTATTTATCATTAAAATCATTAACCATTATCTACTAACAATTTATTTGTAATATAAAAGTCTAATAATATCTTTAAGAAACTAAATCAAAAAAATATTATTAGACTTTTTAAAGACTTAAGATATTAATTATTCATCTCTATCATTATAATTGCTTCTGTTCATTTGCATAGAATAATACCAAACAAGAGCTATAATTGCAAGAGCAGCAATACCTAAAATAAGCCAAGTCCAAGCTGATGAACCCATACCCATAAATGTTGCATTAGTAGAAGTTCTAGTAGCATTATAACCATTATTATTAGTAGCCATAGTGTCTCTGTTTTCTGTAACAGCATTTTCTACATTACTTGTTACATTAGAAGCTCCATTTTCCATAGCACCAGTAACATTTTTTGAAGCATTAGAAATGTCTTTTGCAGCATTTTCTACAGTATTTTCTACTCCACCAACTACATTTCGTACACCATTTGCAGCATCTTTAAGTCCGTCAGTTGCATTATTTGCAAAACACATACTAAAAGAGAAAATAAGACAAGCAAATAATGCAAAACTAATTAACAATTTTTTGTACATAACTGTCCTCCTAAATATAAATTTACCTAAAATTAATAAGTAAAATTATAAAATTCATATCATTTATTGACTAAAGTGAATAAGAATTTCTATTAATATTATTTTAAATTTTGGACAAAATATACATACAAAAAATGTATATAATTATATAAAAAAGCAATTTTTTTTGATAAAATGAAGAATTTTGTCAAAATTATTTTTTTAAACGAATTAAAATAGCGATTGCCAATAGTATTAATAAAACACCAACAACAATAAGCATAATATTTAAAATATTTGAAATTCCTAAACTAGATTCACTAGAAGAATCTATTTTACTAACAGTTGTAGAAGTAGGTGCTTGAGTTGATGAATCAGTAGAAGTATTAGTTACTGAAGAATTATTAGAACTACTGCTAGAAGTGTTCGAAATTTGATTACTACCACTATTACCACTTGTATTATTGTTGTTATCTGTGCTATTAGAATTAGTATTAGTAGAAGTATTAGAAGAATTTGTATTTGTAGATACTGCATTAGAATTTGTGTTATTGGTATCATTTGTTGATGAAGTTATTGCATTTTGTGTGTTATCAGTTTGTGTGTTATCAGTTCCAAGTAAATCTACAGCATAACTACAAGTTGCAAAAGAAAAAACTACCACTAAAAAAATAATAAAAAATTTTAAATTTTTTGACATAAAAAAATCCCTCCTAAAATTTTGAAACACAATGTTTCTATTTCTTTTGTTATATGATATAATGATACCACAATTTATTAAATAAAGTCTAGTAATTTATAAAAATTATAAAATATTATAGAGATAGGAGGAGATAAAATTGTCATATATAGAATTTAAAAATGTAAGCAAAGAATATAAAATGGGAGAAGTAACAATAAATGCATTAGACAAAGCAAGTTTTGAAATAGAAAAAGGAGAACTCGTTGTAATTGTTGGTCCTAGTGGTGCTGGAAAAACAACAGCATTAAATATTTTAGGAGGAATGGACAAATTAACATCTGGAAATGTAGTAATAGACGGAAAAGATATAAGCAATTTAAAATCTAAACAATTAATAAAATATAGGAGAGAAGATATAGGCTTTGTTTTTCAATTTTATAATTTAGTACAAAATTTAACAGCTTTAGAAAATGTAGAACTTGCAAATCAAATATGTAAAAATCCATTAGATGCAATGACAATATTAGAAAAAGTAGGGTTAAAAGACAGAAGCAAAAATTTTCCTTCTCAGTTATCAGGAGGAGAACAACAAAGAGTGGCAATAGCAAGAGCAATTGCAAAAAATCCTAAATTACTTTTATGTGATGAGCCAACAGGGGCATTAGATTATAATACAGGAAAACAAATATTACAATTATTGCAAGATACTGCAAGAAAAGAAAAAATGACAGTAATAATAATAACTCATAACACTGCAATAGCACCAATGGCAGATAAAGTAATACATTTTAAAAATGGAAAAGCACAAGATATAAAAATAAATGAAAAGCCTATACCAATTTCACAAATTGAATGGTAAAATTTGTATAAAAATAACTAAGAGAGGAGGATTTGCAAATGAGAGCTTTTAATAAAGATACATTAAGGGAAATAAAAAACACAAAAAAAAGATTTATTTCAATTTTATTAATTGTTTTATTAGGTGTGGGATTTTTTGCAGGAATAAAAGCTGCAAGTCCAGATATGCAAAAAACATTGGATAAATATTTCGATGAAAATAATGTAATGGACTTACAAGTAACATCTACAATGGGACTTACAAGTGAAGATATTGAAGAAATAAAGAATTTAGAACAAGTAGAGAGTGTTGTTGGCTCATATAGTAAAGATTTTATAATAACAGTACAAGAAAAAGATTTAGTTGTAAAAATACATAGTATTACAGAAGAAATAAATAAGCTTAGTTTAATTACAGGAAATTTTCCTACAAGTGAAAATGAGTGTGTCGTAGAAGAAGCTTTTTTAGAAGAAACTAAAACTAAAATAGGAGATAAAATAAAAATACAAAATCAAGAAGAGGAAAATAGTGAAAAATTTTTAAAATATGACGAATACACGATAGTTGGAACGATACATTCTCCACTTTATATTTCAGAAGATAGAGGGCAAACAGCACTAATGTCTGGGAAAATAAATTATTATATGTATGTTCCAGAAAATTCTATACAATCAGAAGTATATACAGAAAGTTATATTGCATTAAAAAACATAGATAATATAAATACTTTTAATGATGAATACGAAGAAAGAGTGGATGAAGCAAAAGAAGATATAGAAGAAATAAAAACTAAGATGGAAGAAAAGAGATATAATGATTTAAAAGATGAAGCACTAAAACAAATTGAAGAACAAGAACAAAAATTAAATCAAATGAAACCATATTTAGGAGAAAAAGCAGTAGAAGAAGAAAACAAAATAAAAACCGCAAAACAAGAAGTAGAAAATATGGAAAAGCCCAAATGGTATATATTAGATAGAAATCAAAATATAGGATATACAAGTTATTCTCAGGATAGTGAAAGGATAGCTAATATAGGAAAAGTTTTTCCAGCAGTATTTTTTATAATAGCAGCATTAATTAGTCTAACAACAATGACAAGAATGATAGAAGAGCAAAGAATAAAAATAGGAACTTTAAAGGCATTAGGATATAATAAAATACAAATAGCATTAAAATATGTAATATATGCATTTATTGCAACTATTGTAGGATCATTAATAGGAACAATTATAGGATTTAGATTATTTCCAAAAATTATATTTGATATGTATGCAACAATGTACACATTACCAGATATAATATTAGATTTTAATGTAGACTTAGCAATACTAGGATTTTCATTTGCAACAATATGTACAGTAGGGGCAACAATTCTTTCGTGCTATAAAGAACTATTAGAAACTCCAGCAAGTTTAATGAGACCAAAATCTCCAAAGGCTGGAAAAAGAGTGTTATTAGAAAGAATAAAGTTTATTTGGACTAGATTAAAATTTACATACAAAGTAACAATTAGAAATTTATTTAGATATAAAAAAAGAGTATTTATGACAATAATAGGTATTTTGGGTTGTACAGCTTTAATTGTTGCAGGTTTTGGACTAAGAGATTCAATTAGTAATATGATTCCTTCACAATATGGAGAAATATTTAAATATGATGTAAGTATTACATTAAAAAATGAAGAAACATCACAAGGACTAGAAAATATGGATATAGCAAATGTGGAAGAGATAGATGGTTCAATGCCATTTAACATGCAAGCGGTTGAAATTTTAGACAAAGATAATAATCAAGATATACAATTAGTTATTCCCCAAGAAATAGAAAAAATAGAACAATATATAACTCTAAAAAACAGAAAAACAAATGAAGGATATACTTTAAATGAGCAAGGGATAATTTTAACAGAAAAAATTTGTAATTTATTAGATATTAAAGAAGGAGATATTATCAAAATAAAAAATGCAGACGAAAAAGAAGCAGAAGTTAAAGTAATAGGAATAACTGCAAATTATCTAATGCATTATATGTATATGAGCCCAGAGTTATATAAAAATATTTTTAATGAAGAAGTACAATATAATACAATTTTAGGAAAAGAAAAATCTGATAAAAAACAAGTAGAAGAAATAGAAGATAAATTACGGTCAAACTCTATTAGAAAATGAAAATGTTTCAGCAGTTTCTTTTATATCACAAACTAAATCTATATTTGATGATGTAATGAAAAATATGACTTTTGTTGTATGGATTTTAATAGTTTCAGCTGGATTATTAGCTTTTGTGGTTCTATATAATTTAGCAAATGTAAATATAAGTGAAAGAATAAGAGAACTTGCTACAATAAAAGTTTTAGGGTTTTATGATAAAGAAGTTTATGACTATGTTGGAAGAGAAACTGTGATTTTAACAATAATAGGAATTATACTTGGCCTTATAGCAGGATTTTACTTAACAATGTATATAACAAAAACATGTGAACTTGATATAATGATGTTTGATACAAGAATTCAAATAGGTACATATATTTATTCAGCTGGTTTAACAATTTTGTTTACTATAATTGTAAATATTGCAACATATTTTTCTTTGAAAAAAATAGATATGATAGAAAGTTTAAAAAGTATAGAATAAATTATTTACTTTATATTATAGAAAAATTCTTTGGAATTTTCACGCACGAACAAAGACGCAACATGTAACTAATCTAAAAAGTTAAAGTTTTTTATCATGTTGCTTTTGTTTACGAGAAAGGAAGTTTTAATACAATGAAACAATTTATAACAGAATATTTAGATAATAAAATAAAACAAAATGAAGATATGATAATTATTACATTTTATGAATTAAGAATAAAATATGATTTATCAGAAGATGAGACACAAGAGTTTTTGTCTTTAAGTAAAATAAGATTGGAAAATATGAAATATCAAGTATATTTTACAGGTGCTAAATATGAACAAAATGGAGTAATAAAAACAGTGCAAGATAATGAATTGATGGTAGCTATAAAAGAAAAATTTTAAATTTTTTGCACTAAAAATTAATTTTTAATCGTTTTATCAGTAAGAATGTTATTTTTCTAAATACATGAGTTAAAAAATATAAATATTATTGTATATGAAAAGGTTGGATTTTTTCATTACAATAAAAAAAGGGGAATACAAATGGATAAAAAGAAAATTTTAATAGTAGCAATAATAATTATTGCTATAATGGGATATTACATATATAAATTTTATAATGAAAAACAATTAGAAATAGAAAAAGGCGAGAATTTAACTAATAAAGTTAGTAGCATAGAAGATAAAGAAAATACTACTCAAGAAACTTTACAAAATACTTTAAATTTAGAAACTAACACTATTAGTACTTCGGAAAATATTGAAAAAATAGATTCTGAAAATGAAAAAAATATATCAGTTTCATATATTATTTTATCGATAGAAGACATAGAAGCAGAAGAAAGAAATAAGCAGGGAATAGAAGAAAAAAGTATTAAAATTACAAATGAACAAAAAATCGATTCTTTAATGGAAATAATTAATAATGCAAAACCTTATCAAGAAAAAAGTTTTATACCAGATTTTGGAGACTGCCCACCAAGTGCAGAAATTTATTTATCAAATGGTGAAAAATACACAATATCGGCAGGAGATAATATTTCCGATGCTGGAGAAGAAGTTAATCTTATGGCTAAATGGGATACAGAAGACGGAAGCAATAAATTATTGTATAAAGTTGATATAGAATTAGGAAAATATATTGAAGAACTTTTTGCAGAAGAAGAAAATGGCTGATGTAGTACCAATAAAAGGAGTGTAATGAAATCAATCATAGATAGCCATAATCTTCATAAATACCATAGAAAGAATATATAAAGTGCCAATAACTTCTCGCCCTTTTGAAAGTAAGTTATTTAGTTTTCATAGTAGTTAATGGTTTTTCACTTCTTATTACTCAAAAGTATTGATATATTAATATTTTGCAGGCAAGACCCAGATTGTTATACCCCAGCTATGTTTTGCCAAATAATATTAATATATCAATACTTTTGTTATTTATCATTAAAATCATTAACTAGTAACGAATAAATTATAAAAATTTAAATTTTATAGACAAATGTAAAAGAATATTGTAGAATGATGATTATAGGAAATGATGATAAGCAGATGTGGTTTTGCCACCAATTTTTACGATTTTTCGTAGGAAGGGTGGTGATGTTTATGGTTAAAGTGATACTATTTTTAATATTATCATTAATGTTTTCTTTAACATTAAACGTTGCCTTGACAGCAGTTCTGTATAAGAACTGGGTTGATAAGCAACTACATAAATAAAAGAAAAATTCACATCTGTAATTTGGTGATTTAGATGTGAATTTTTTTACTCTATATCGGCAAAACCACGTTTGTGGATTTGTCATTTCCTATATTTATTATACTCCAATTGAAGTAAAAAAGTCAAGAAAAAAGAAAAAAATTATAATGAATCAGTTACTATTTAATGGTTTTTAATAAGAAAATAGATGAAACGTAAGAGGCTGTAATATAATTGTAATTAAAATGTAATATATTTTTTTAGTATATAAT
>CALXAU010000022.1 GCA_944386355.1 uncultured Clostridia bacterium | reverse complement strand
GAATTTACTTTTTTACTTAACCAAAAATTAAAAATTTTTTAATTTATATTGCAATATGCTAAAAATACTGCTATAATGAATAACGTAAAAAAACACATAAAGCGAGTTTTAAAGGATGTGCCTTAAAAAGGTCCAGAAAAACAAAGAACTTTATGGAAGAAAAAACAAAATAAGGAGGAATAAGAAATGTCAGTAGTTGCAATGAAACAATTACTAGAAGCAGGTGTTCACTTTGGACATCAAACAAGAAGGTGGGATCCTAAAATGGCAGAATATATATTCCAAGCCAGAAATGGGATTCATATTATCGATTTACAAAAAACATCAAAAAAATTAGATGAAGCATATAACTTCATAAAAGAGCAAGCAGAAGAAGGAAAAACAATATTATTTGTTGGGACAAAAAAACAAGCACAAGAATGTGTAAGAGAAGCTGCTCAAAAATGTGGAATGTTCTATGTAGACCAAAGGTGGTTAGGAGGAATGCTAACAAACTTTGGAACAATAAGAAAAAGAATTGAAAGATTAAAAGAATTAGAAACAATGCAAGAAGACGGAACATTCAACTTATTACCAAAAAAAGAAGTAATTCTTTTAAAGAAAGAAATGGAAAAATTAGAAAAAAATCTTGGTGGAATAAAAGAAATGGACAAATTACCAGGAGTAATATTCTTAGTTGATCCAAAAAAAGAAAGAATAGCAATATTAGAAGCTAAAAAACTAAATATTCCATTAGTAGGTTTAGTTGATACAAACTGTAATCCTGAAGAAGTTGATTATCCAATTCCAGGAAATGATGATGCTATAAGAGCAGTAAAATTAATAGCAGATGTTATAGCAAATGCTGTTATAGAAGGAAAACAAGGAGAAAGCATGGAAGATATATCAGCAGAACAAGAAATGGAAGAAAAAGAAGAAGAACCTACAAGTATAGAAGAAGTAGTAGAAAAAGAAGAAAACAATAATGTAGAATAATAATTAATAAAGAGTAGAGCTCTTAAATCTGCTCTATTCTTTTAAATTATAATAAAAATAGGTAATTGCAAAACTATTTTGAAAAATTGAATGTTCATATATCAAGCAAAAATGATATTGAGCTAAAAAATAATACTAAATCGTCTATTAGTTATGAAAATTGATTTGAATAATATCGGAGGAAAAAAGTCATTTTTGAAAAATAGAATATAGAAATATCAATAGTTTAGAGTTTTGCAAATGACTAAAAATAATAAAAAATTAAGGAGGAAATATTTTATGGTTACAGCTAGCTTAGTAAAAGAGTTAAGAGAAAAAACAGGAGCAGGAATGATGGACTGCAAAAAAGTTTTAACAGAAACAGACGGAGACATCGAAAGAGCAGAAGAATTATTAAGAGAGAAAGGAATTGCAAAAGCAACTAAAAAATCTGGAAGAATAGCAGCAGAAGGTCTAGTAGATGCATATGTAACAGAAGATTCAAAAATAGGAGCAGTTGTTGAAGTAAATTCAGAAACTGATTTTGTAGCAAGAAATGAAGAATTTAAAACATTTGTTGCAGACATAGCAAAACAAGTTGTAGAAAAAAATCCAAAAGATATGGAAGAATTAATGGCACAAAAATTTATTACAGATGAAAGTAAAACAGTTCAAGAAGCTTTAGTTGGAAAAATAGCAACAATAGGTGAAAACTTAAATATTAGAAGATTTGTAAGATTTGAAACAGAAGGTTTAATTGAAAAATATATTCATGGAGACGGAAAAATAGCAGTATTAGTAAACATGAAAAATGGAACTAAAGAAATAGCAAAAGATGTATGTATGCAAATAGCTGCAGCAAAACCAGAATTTGTAAAAAGAGAAGATGTACCACAAGAAAGAGTAGATAAAGAAATGGAAATATTAAAAGCTCAAGCAATGAATGAAGGTAAACCAGCAGAAATTGCAGAAAAAATGGTACAAGGTAGAATTGGTAAATTTTATGGAGAAATTTGTTTATTAGAACAAGAATTTGTAAAAAATCCAGATATGAAAATTTCAAAATTATTACAAGAAAATAACTCAGAAGTAATTGAATTTGCTAGATTCGAAAAAGGTGAAGGAATAGAGAAAAAAGAAGAAAACTTTGCAGAAGAAGTAATGAACCAATTAAAATAATCTAAAAAAATTTAGAATTAATAGCTAGTCAAATAGATTTTAGATATAAGAAGACATTTTATAATTATTGAAATTTATAAAATAAAAAGTAGTAATATATAAATATTTAAATTAAGAAGTATCCATTAAAATATAGAAAGTATATTTCTTATAAAAATATTTATATTTACTACTTTTTAAAATCTTTATATATCAACTGTTTTTATATTTTAATCTTTGCACCATTAAATAAAAATACAATTCACAGCTGTAAAATTTTATAGCAGGCAAATAATATATTTATATATTATTTGCTAATATACAAAACTTAAGTGTAACTGTGAATTGTAACAACTAGTAACTTATACAATAAAAAAGATTACAAAAGACTACCATTTTTTTTTAATATATGATAAAATACATTTGGTAAAAATTTTTAGAGAGGGTGAAAGTTTTGGGTGATATAAAATATAAAAGAGTACTTCTAAAATTAAGTGGAGAAGCCTTAGCAGGAGAACAAAAAATGGGAGTAAATGTAGAAACAGTAGGAAAAATATGTGATAAAATAAAAGAAGTAATAGAGTTAGGTGTAGAAGTAGCAATTGTAGTAGGAGGAGGAAATTTTTGGAGAGGGAGAAATGGACATCAAATGAAAAGAACAACTGCTGATTATATGGGAATACTAGCTACAGCAATGAATGGATTAGCTTTGCAAGATGCATTAGAAGCAAGAGGAGTATACACAAGAGTTCAAACAGCAATTGAAATGAGAGAGATTGCAGAGCCATTTATACAGAGAAAAGCAGAAAAACATTTAAGAAAAGGAAGAGTAGTAATATTTGCATGTGGTACAGGACACCCTTATTTCACAACAGATACAGCAGCAGTACTTAGAGCAACAGAAATAAATGCAGATATAATTTTGTTAGGAAAATCAATAGATGCAGTATATTCTGCAGATCCAAAAATAGATCCAAATGCTCAAAAATATGAAGAAATTTCATATATGGATGTATTAGAAAAAGATCTGAAAGTTATGGATTCTACAGCAACAGCAATGTGTAGAGATAATAATATGCCATTATTAGTGTTTGGAATAGAAGATCCAGAAAATATAGTAAGAGCAGTTAGAGGAGAAAAAATAGGAACTATTGTAAGATAATAAAAAACAAAATGTTATAGAAAAATGTTAAAAAAATTTTTTATATAACAAATCTTATATGATTTTTGCTATACCTTAAATAGAGTAATTTTTAAAAAGGTTTAGCGTACATACAACAATAAAAGTAAATTTATTTATTAGGAAATAACATGAAACTTTTTAGTTTCACAACTCAAAGTGAAAATGAAGTGTTTGCAGGAAGCGAAGCCTCCTGAACACGAGATAGAAGAGAAAGGAATGTTTAAAAAATGGAAAATAACAATTTAAAAGAAAAAATGGAAAAAACAATTAGTGTATATAGTGAAAAATTATCAGAGGTAAGAGCTGGAAGAGCAAATCCAGCAATACTTAACAAAGTAAAAATAAATTATTACGGAACACCAACACCTATTAATCAAGTTGCAGGAATATCTGTACCAGAAGCAAGATTAATAGTAATTCAGCCATGGGATGTTAGTATATTAAAAGAAATTGAAAAATCAATACTTGCATCAGATTTAGGAATAAATCCAAATAATGATGGAAAAGTAATAAGACTAGCTTTTCCTGAATTAAATGAAGAAAGAAGAAAAGAATTAGTTAAAGAAGTTAAAAAAATGGCAGAGGAAGCTAAAGTTGCAATAAGAAGTATTAGAAGAGAAGGTATAGACGAAAATAAGGTAAAACAAAAAGAAGGAGAAATAACAGAAGATGAATTAAAAGCAGAAGAAGTAAAAATACAAAAAATTACTGATGAATATGTAGAAAAAATAGATAATATATTGGAACAAAAAGAAAAAGAAATAATGTCAATCTAAAATAGCCAAAAAAGTTTTGGATAATACAAGTAAGTAGTAACAAAATATAGGAAAGGAAAGATTTAAGCTTTTTGCTTTATCTATTAAGAAAATGGAATTTAAACAACAATTAAAAAAATATCAAGAAATAATAAACAAAGAATTAGAAAAATATATTGAAAAAAAAGATTGTCCAGAAAAAATATTAAATCAATCAAAAGAATATAGTTTAATGGCAGGTGGAAAAAGATTAAGACCAATACTAGTTATTGCAACATATGAATTATTTAGTAATGAAATTGAAAAATGCATGCCATATGCTGTTGCAATAGAATTAGTTCATAATTTTTCTTTAATACATGATGATTTACCAGGAATTGACAATGACGATTTTAGGCATGGAAAGTTAACAAATCATAAAAAATATAATGAAGCAACAGCAATTCTTGCAGGAGATTCTTTATTAAATCAAGCATATATAGTAATAAGTAAAGATTTATGTGAAGACCAAGAAAATATGCAGAATAAAGCTAAAATAATGCAAGAATTTGCAAATGCAATAGATAAAATGATTTTAGGAGAATATATAGATACAGAATATGAAAAAAAAGAAATAACAAGTGAGTGCCTAGAATATATACATATAAATAAAACAGGTGCACTTTTAGAATTATGTGTAAAAATGGGAGCAATGCTTGCAAATGCTTCTGATGAAAATATAGAAACACTAGTAAAATACTCTAAAAATATAGGTTTAGCATTTCAAATAAAAGATGACATTTTATCAGAAGAGGGAGATGAAAAGATTTTAGGAAAACCTGTAGGTAATGACAGAGAAAAACAAAAATGTACATATGTAACAAAATATGGGTTAGAGAAATCAAAACAAATTCTTGAAGAAATTACTAAAGAAGCAATAAATAGTATTGATAAATTTGGCTCAAAAGCAGATTTTCTAAAGTCTTTAGCAATGTATATAAAAGATAGAAATAAATAAACAAAAGAAAGTAATAAAAATAAAACAAAAAGTAAAAGTGGGGAAAGAAAATGGTAAAAAGTGAAAATATGCCAAGACATATAGCAATTATAATGGACGGAAATAGAAGGTGGGCAAAAGCAAGAGGAATGTCTGCAAATGCAGGACATAAAGAAGGAGCAAAAACTTTAGAAAATGTAGTTCGTTATGCAAATAAAATAGGTTTAGAATATATAACAGTATATGCTTTTTCTACAGAAAATTGGAAGAGAGCAGAAGATGAAGTAAAAGGTTTAATGTTATTATTGCAAACATATTTAGATGATTATTCAAAAAGAGCTGACACAGAAAATATAAAAGTGCAAATATTAGGAGATATTACTGCACTTTCTTCAGGAATGCAAAAAAGTATACAAAAATGTATGGAAAGAACAAAAAATAATACAGGTATAACATTTAATATTGCTTTAAACTATGGTGGAAGAGATGAATTAGTAAAAGCTGTTAAACAAATAGCAGATAAAGTGCAAAAAGGAGAAATTCTACCAGACCAAATAAATGAAAAAATAATAGAAGAAAATTTATATACAAAAGGTCAGCCAGATCCAGATTTAGTAATAAGAACAAGTGGAGAAAAAAGACTTAGTAATTTTTTACCTTGGCAATTGGTATATTCAGAAATGCTTTTTATAGATAAAAATTGGCCTGATTTTTCAAGTGAAGATTTAGATGAAGCAATAATAGAATACCAAAAAAGAACAAGAAAATTTGGAGCAAATTAGTAATTATTTAAGGATTTTTTGAACTATTTTATTTTTCTATAAAAAATATAAAACAATTAAACAGTAACTTTATTTATAAATTGAAAGGAATTTTTATGGATATAAAAAGAGTAACTTCTGCACTATTAGGATTTCCACTAGTTTTAGCAATTTTGTTAGTGGGAAATAAAATATTTGTAGATGTAGCATTATCAATTATAGCAATACTTAGTATTTCAGAATATTTTAATGCAATATCAAAAGTGGCAAATCCAGTTAAATGGGTAGGATATTTAAGTTGTTTTAGTATAGCTTTTATTCATATAATACCTGCGGAATATTTAAATATGGTAGTTACATTAGCTGTACCTTCTGTAATAATAATATTGTTTGCACAGGTCATTATAACAGATATGAAAACCACTTTTAAAGATATAGCTTATACTTTTATAGGCATATTTTATGTAGTATTTTTTATAATGTTTGTTGCATTTATAGACGGTATGGAAAATGGAAAAATTTTAATATGGTATGCAATATTAGCAGCTTGGGGAACAGATATATTTGCATTTTTTGCAGGAAGAACTTTTGGAAAGCATAAATTCAGTAAAGTAAGTCCTAAAAAAACTATAGAAGGATGTGTAGGAGGAACTTTAGGTGCAGTAATTTTAATGATAATATATACATTTTTTGTAAATAAATATTTGCAAATGAATTATTCATATGTATATATTTCAATAATGGGAATAATATTAAGCATACTAGGACAAATTGGAGATTTTGCAGCATCTTCAATAAAAAGGTTTGTAGATATAAAAGATTATAGTAACTTAATACCAGGTCATGGAGGTATGCTTGATAGAATAGATAGCCTTATATTTTTAGCACCGTTTGCATATGCTTTATTTACTTTATTATAGGAGGAATTTGTTTGATTACATTTATAATATCAGCTATAAAGATAATATTTTTATTAGGATTTTTAATCTTTATACATGAAGGTGGGCATTTTTTGGTAGCTAAACTTTGCAAGATTAAAGTGAATGAGTTTGCAATTGGGTTTGGTCCAACAATATGGAAAAAGCAAGGAAAAGAAACTAAATATGCATTAAGACTTATACCTCTTCGGAGGATTTGTAAGTATGGAAGGAGAAGAGGAAAGATCAGAAAATGAAAGATCTTTTTCAAAAGCTCCAATTCCCAAAAGAATAGCAATTGTTGCAGCTGGAGCAATAGTAAATATTATATTTGGTCTAGCTGTTTACTTTGCTCTAATGTCTATAAACAATGTATATATATCAAATGAAATACAAAATGTTAAAGAAGGCTATATAGCACAAGAAATAGGTCTTAAAGAAGGAGATAAAATTGTAGAAATAAACGGTAAAAAAACAAATATAAAACAAGATATAGATGAGATTATAGAGAAAACAAATGGAAGTACTATAAATTTAACAATAGAAAGACAAGGAGAAAAAATATATTTTGAAAATATAAAACCCACTCAAAAAGAAGCAATGTCAACAGGTATTCTTTTAAGTGATAAAGCAAAAGTCGTATCAGTACAAAAGGGAAGCAGTGCTGATAAAAATGGAATAGAGGCAAATGATGAAATAATAAAAGTTAATGATAAAAAAATACATGAAGACTCAAATAAAGTTTTAGAAGAAATTCAAAACGGAAATTTAGAAAAAATTAACTTAACAATAAAAAGAGGAGAAGAGCAGATAGATATAGAATTAATCCCAGATACTATATATTACTATTTATTAGGTGTAGACATGAAAATGGCTGACAACACAATAATAAATCATTTAATAAATGGATTTATTGAAACTGGAAATTTTGCATTTTCTATTGTAGATAATATGAAAGAACTATTCACAGGAAATGTTGGAGTAGAACAAATGATGGGTCCTGTAGGAATTTCAGAAGTAGTTGCAAAAACAAATGGAGCAGAAGAATTTATTTATATGCTTGCTTTAATATCTTTATCTTTAGGAGTAACAAATCTTTTACCAATTCCAGCATTAGACGGAGGAAAGATTTTGATACTTTTAATTGAATGGATAAGAAGAAAACCTTTAAAGGAAAAAACAGAGATAAATATACAATTAATAGGTTTTTGTATATTAATTGCTTTATCAATATATATTACATTTAATGATGTTGCAAGGATAATTTGATGATTATTTTGAACAAATCGGAAAGCCATTTAATTTGTATAAAATTTGACTTATCTCTTAGGCTTTCTGCAAATTTAATAAAAATGGAATATTTTTATTAAATAGAATAATTAAAACAGTTAATAAATATACTATAAATAAATGAACTAAATAGCGGAGGGAATTTATAAATGAAAATAACATTTAAAGATAAAATTTATGAAATAAACAAAAAAACAAGATTAAATGAATTACTAAAAGAAGAAATTCAAAAAAGTAAACATCAAATAATGGGATGTATAGTGAATAATGAATATCAAAGATTGGACTTTGAATTAGAGAAAGATTCGAATATAGAATTAATTGATACAACTTCCAAAGTTGGAATTGATATATATAAAACTACTCTATTGTATATAATGGGAAAGGCAATTACAAAATTGTATCCTAAAGCATTAATTACAGTTAATTATCAATTAGGTGATGCAATGTATTGTCAAATAGATAATATGGAAATAACTTATGAAATGTTAAATAAAGTATATATAGAAATGAAAGATATAATAGATAGAGATTTAAAAATAGAAAAAGTAAAGATGAATAGAGAACAAGCAGAAGAATTTTATCAAGAGCAAAAAACATGTAAAGGAATGTTACAATTAGACTTAAGTAGAAATAAATTTGTATATATGTACTTTTGTGAAGACTATTATAATTATTTTTATGATATATTGGCAATAAGTACAGGAGTAATTAAGTTATTTGATTTAATTAAGTATAAAGACGGATTTTTAGTTCGTTATCCAAACAAAAAAAATCCTAATATATTACCAGAGTATAAAGAATTAAAAAAATTGAATCAAGCATTAGATGAATATGAAATGCTACATAGAGAACTAACTGTAAATACAGTATATAGATTAAATAAAGCTGTTAAAAATGAGCAGATAAAAGATGTAATAATGATAGATGAAGCTCTTCATGAAAAGAAAATAGCTCAAATAGCAGACGAAATAGCAAAAAATCCTGATATAAAAATGGTATTAATAGCAGGTCCTTCTTCATCTGGAAAAACTACTTTTGCTCAGAGACTAGGAATACAATTAAGAGTAAATGGTATAAAGCCAGTTACTATTTCTGTTGATAATTATTTTGTAGAAAGAAAAGATAACCCTAAAGATGAGAATGGAAATTACGATTTTGAATGTATAGAAGCTATTGATTTAGATTTATTTAATAATCATTTAAAAAAATTACTAAAAGGCGAAGAAATAGAAATGCCAGAGTTTGATTTTTATGAGGGAAAGAAGAAATACAAAGGTAAAAAATTAAAACTAGAGAAAGATGAAATTCTTGTTATAGAAGGAATTCATTGTTTAAATGATAAACTGACAAGTAAAATACCAAAAGATAGAAAATATAAAATATATATTAGTGCTTTGACTGTACTTAATATGGATTATTATAATAGAATATCTACTACTGATAATAGACTAATAAGAAGAATTGTAAGAGATTATAAATTTAGAGGATATAATGCAAAACATACATTAGAAACATGGCATATGGTTAATAAAGGAGAAGAAAAAAATATTTTTCCATTTCAAGAAGAAGCAAATAGCATGTTTAATACATCATTAATATATGAATTAGGTGTCTTAAAAGATGTTGCAATACATATTTTAGAAGAAATAAAAAGTGATGAAAAAGAATATGCAGAGGCTAGAAGGCTAATAAATTTATTACAATATTTTGAAACTATTCCAGAAGAATATGTGCCTAAAAATTCATTATTAAAAGAATTTTTAGGAGGAGGAGATTTTAAATATTAAAGTTATAAGGAAAATTACTCCAATTCTCATTGAGAACTTATTTACATACAATTTGTAGAAAGAAAGGAAATAAAATGCTACAATCAAAAAAATTTAAAGTAATAGATGAAGAATTTATTTGTGAAAATTGCGGAAAAAAAGTTCCAGTACTAGGATATTCTTGCAGAGACCACTGCCCATATTGTCTTTTTTCGAAACATGTCGACAAAAATCCTGGCGATAGAAGCCAGGATTGTAAAGGTTTATTAGAACCAATTGGTTTAGAGATGAATTCTAAAAAAGGTTATGTAATAATTTATAAATGTAAAAAATGTGGAGAAATAAGGAAAAATAAATCAGCAAATGATGATAATATTGATTTAATTATAAAATTAAGTGCAAAACATTAAATAATTCTATTTAAATTTCCATTTGTATAAGATTTACCTTCACATTTGTTACCTTTTAAAACTGTATTGATAATATTTTGCATTTGACAAATATCTTCATCTAAAAAGTCTATTCTTATGCTACTTGTATGAAAAATATTTGGACAAATAGATGTAATTTTAGAATTATAAATAGTAGTAATAGTCTGGATTTCATCTTGAGTTATTGGAAACTCTATACCATATCTATCTTTTATTAGATAATTAGAGTCATTTTTACATAGAGCTTGGCATGAAGGATAACATTTATTACTTTCACCTAATAAACAATAATTTATATACATTAAAGGAGTTCGACCATAAACTACAAATTCTATTTTTATCGGATTTAAATTTTGTATATTATTATTTTGAGTTTTTACTTTACTTAAAAATATATCTTTGTGGATTTTTCCATATAAAGCAAGATTAAATTTTTTTATTCCGTCCGAATAAAGTCAGTAGTATGTGTTTTATGCGTATTTCGAAGGCTATTTTTGTAAAAGGCTTTTTTTATAGTATTAATTAAATCTAAAAGTTCTTGTTTGTTAAGTTCATAAGGTAAAGTAAAATTATTTATTCCAAGAGAGTTTACTAATTTAATGCTTTCTAAATTATATAAATTTAAATTAGTATTTGCAATAATTTCTAAATCAGGGTAGTTCAAATTTTTAAGCCATAAAATTTGAGATAAGTTAGATATTATAAAACCCTTAATATGGTATAATTTTAAAATTTTTTCAATAGTATCTTTAAATAAGTTATTGAAATTATCTTTTATAATAGGTGGTATGTATATATATAAATTAAAATTCATATTAATATTTAGTAATACTTCTTCATATTTTTTTCTTAGAAAATATGAAATAGGAATATAAATATTATCAATACCTTTTAGTTTAGAATATGTAAAATCTTTATTTAATTTGTTCAAAAGAACAGACAATTTTGGCTTTTGGATTTTTGGAAAAGTTTTAGAATGATTTTTAGAAGCTATGCTGAATTTTTTATTTAAAATAGTATTAAGATCTATGTCTTTTGCACTTTTCTGAAAGCCACTCATAGTTTTTAAAATACTTTTTTTCAAACTATTTACATTAGTATTAATTTTTTTCTTAATATAACTAGTTTTATAAGAATTATTAATAATATTTATTTTATCTAAATTGTTTGTTCCTTTACAAACTTTAAAATTTTTATTTCTTTTAATATAATCATGTAATTTAATTTCAATAAGATTTAAAACAGTTCTTCGTAATTCGTTTAACTGTCCTGTTGGTACAAATAAATTATCATCAATTTCAATAAAAAAAGTTTTAAAAACAAAATTTGTATTAGATGTTTTTCTAAATTGTTTTTCTACTATCTCTTTTGAAATAGGTTTATTTTTGGCAGCTGAAGGTATTATAGAAGAAGTATACGAAATTGATAAGTCAGAAAATATTTTATTATTTATTATTTTTGTATTTATATAAATTGGTTTATTGCGATAAATTTTTATTGTACAAGTTAATTTTATAATTTTATTTTCTTCATTAATAGAAGATAATGCTTTTGTTATTAACTCTTTTGAAGATATTTTAAAAACTTTATCTCCTAAAGAGATATTGCCTTTCATTCTACCTATAGTTACAAGACTATCTTTAGGAGCACTTCTAATATTATCATTATTTATCATTAGTTCAGAAATAGTATAAGATCCAGTTTCTTTTTCTAAAGAAATAGTATCTCCTATAGATATAGGATGTTTTATTTTTAAGGTCAAAAGACCTTTTGATTTCTGTTGTTTTTGGACGGTTCCTAAAGGTATACCCATATTATTACTTTTTTCTTTATATACTAAATTATGATTTGGAGTATCTAATAGATGTCCGAGAAGAAAAAGAACCTCTATTAAAAACTTGTAATAGCTCAATTTTATCAGATTCGTTAACTTGATAATTTGGTTTGGATTTTGCAATATCAATATATTTTCTATAAATTCGTGTTACAGTTGCAACATATTCTGGACTTTTCATTCTTCCTTCAATTTTTAAAGATGTAACATTACTAGATATAAAAGAGCCTAACTCTTCTAATGTACATAAATCTCTTGTACTTAGTAAATAACCGTTTTGAATAGTTGAACAATTATTATTTTTGTCTCTTTTTACTAAAGAGTAAGGTAATCTACATGGCTGAGCACATTTTCCACGGTTTCCTGAACGTCCACCAACAATACTAGAAAAAAGACATTGACCAGAATAACAAATACATAGTGCTCCATGAATAAAACATTCTATTTCTATTGAACAATTATTACAAATATATGAAATCTCATTTAAAGAAAGTTCTCTTGATAATACAACTCTTTTAAAACCAAGCTTTTCTAATAAAAGAGCACCATTTAAATTGTGTATAGTCATTTGAGTACTTGCATGAAGAGGAAGGTCTGGAAAATTTTTAATTAACATGTCGGCCAATCCTAAATCCTGAATAATAATGCCATCAATACCAAGAAAATAAGCATTTTTAGCAATATTAAAAGCTTTATCTAATTCTGAATTCTTTAGTAGAGTATTTAATGTTAAATAAGTTTTCACACCTCTACTTTTAGAATAAAAAATTGCTTCTTCTAAATTTTTTGAATCAAAATTAGTAGCATATGCTCTAGCACTAAAAAGATTTGTACCAAAATATACTGCATCAGCACCATTTTGAACAGCAGCTTTTAAACATTCAAAATCTCCTACAGGACAAAGTAATTCCATTGTAAAATCCATTCCTTTCTTGCTTTATTAAAAGATATATATAGTTATGAAAAATTTTTCATTTCAGACTGAAAGCTATTATTTGCTCATTTCAATTAAAAAAACATATAAAGGTACATATATTTGTAAATTTAATTTATTATAAAGTAAGTTTCGCTTTTGACATCTGTTTTAGTATAACACATTTTCTACCATATCTGCAACTTAAATATTACAAAATAAGTTGACAGCATTGATTAAAATATTATCAATAACAATTGCAAAAAAACTAAACTTATGATATAAAATAAATAGCAAAAAATAAGCTCAAAGAAAATGAGGTGAAATAATGATAAAAGCCTATGCAAATACAGATATAGGAAAATTAAGAGAACTAAATCAAGATGCGTACTATAAATCAGAATCTTTAGACGAAGTACAATTATATATGTTAGCAGACGGAATGGGGGGATATAATGGAGGAGAAATAGCAAGTAAACTTGCCATAGAATCAGCTAAAAACTATATTGAAAATAATTTTAAACAGATTCCAAAAGACAGGCACAGTATATTACAATTAGTAGGAAGCAGTATGGAATATGCCAATATGATAGTATATGAAAAATCAAAAGAAAACAAAGAACTTGAAGGAATGGGTACTACATTAGAAATTTGTTTAATATATAATAATAAAGTATATATAGGACATATTGGAGATAGCAGAATTTATAGAATAAGAAAAGAATTTATAAGAAAATTAACTCAAGATCATAGTTATGTTCAAAAATTAGTAAAAGACGGAACTATAACAGCAGAAGAAGCAGAACATCATCCAAGAAAAAATATGCTTATGAAAGCCTTAGGATGTAACGCATTTGCGGAACCAGATGTAATGGTAAAAGGATTTTTAAAAGATGATATAATATTAATGACAACAGACGGACTAACAAATTTAGTAACACAAGAAGAATTATTTAATTATGCAAAGAATAATATAGAACAAGCAACAAAAGACTTAGTAAACTTAGCAAATGAGCGTGGTGGATATGATAATATAACAGTCGTTATTATAAAGAACATATAAACACTAGCCAAAAGAAAACTTTTAAGGAGAGATATAAATGAATTTAGAAGGTAAACTTTTAGGTAACAGATATGAGATATTAGAAAAAATAGGCAACGGAGGAATGGCAACAGTATATAAGGCAAGATGTAATGTTTTAAATAGATATGTGGCGGTAAAAATTTTAAGAGATGAATTTACAACAGATATAGAATTTATAAAAAGATTTGAAGCAGAAGCACAATCAGCAGCAAGACTTACACATCCTAATATAGTATCAATTTATGATGTAGGAGTAGACAATAACTTATACTATATTGTCATGGAATTAATACAGGGAAAAACATTAAAAGAAATAATTGTAGAAGAACAAGGGCCACTACCATGGAAATGGTCTGTAAATGTAGCGATTCAAATTGCTTCAGCATTAGAAATGGCACATAAAAATAATATAATACATAGAGATATAAAACCACATAATATAATAATAACAGAAGACGGAATAGCAAAAGTAACAGATTTTGGAATAGCAAAAGCAGTATCAAATTCTACAATAACAGCATTTGGAACAACAATTGGATCTGTACACTACTTTTCACCAGAACATGCAAGAGGAGGATTTACAGATGCAAAATCAGATTTATATTCATTAGGTGTAGTTATGTATGAAATGGTAACTGGAAGAGTTCCTTTTGATGCAGATACACCAGTATCTGTTGCATTAAAACATATGCAAGAAGAGCCAGAAGAACCAATAAAAATAAATCCTAATGTACCTGTTGCGGTAAATAAAATAATCATGAAAGCACTAAAAAAAGACCCTACACTTAGATATCAAACAAGCACAGAGATGTTAAGAGATTTAAGAACAGCATTAAAAAATCCAACAGGAGAATTTGTAGAACAAAGGGAATATGAACCAACAGCAGCAACACAAAGATTTTCAACAGAAAGTTATGTAAATGCAAAAGATACACAAATAGAAGAAGATGAAGAAAGAGGATTTAAACATTTTGTAAGGACTCATAAAAAAACAAGCATTTTTATTGGATTAGTACTATTATTCTTTTTAGCATTAGGAGCAACCCTTCTAGTATTAAATCTAACAAATCCAAAAGAAGTAGAATTACCTAATATAGTAGGATTAACAAGAGAAGAAGCGGAACAAAAGGTAAAAGAAGCTAAACTAGTATTTGAAGTAGAAAGAGAAGAATATAACAAAGATGTAGAAGAAAACCATATAATTTCACAAGATCCAATCTATATGGAAAAATATAATAAAGTAAAAGAAGGAAGTACAGTAAAAGTAGTTATAAGCAAAGGCCAAGAAAAAGCAATAGTTCCAAAAGTAGTAGGAATGACTGAAGAAGAAGCTATAGAAGAATTAGAAAAAGCAAATTTAAAAGCAGAGATTATAGAAGAAACAAGCAAAAAAGTAGAAGAAGGATATGTAATAAGCCAAGACACAGAAGCTGAAACAGAGGTATTTGCTGGAGATACTGTAAAAATACATGTAAGTACAGGTACAGGAATAAAACAAGTAACAATGACAAGTCTAATAGGAAAAACAGAGGCAGAGGCAAAGAGTGAAATAGAAGGATTAGGACTAAAAGTAAATATTGGATATGAAGAAGATAGTTCAAAAAATAATGGAACTGTAATAAAACAATCAGTAGAAGTAGGAAAAGTGATAGATGAGGGAACAACTGTTACAATTACAGTAAATAAACTACCAGAAATTAAAACTGGAAAAATAAATGTAAATGTAAAATCTTTATTAGGTGGAAAAGTAGAATATGAAACAACAAACACAACTGGTAACAATACAAGTAATTCAACAGACGATAAAAAAATAAAAAATGTTAAATTAGAGATAAAACTAGGAGAAGATGTTGTATATTCTGAAAGTGTAAGCCCTACATCAACAAATATATCAAAAGAAGTAAGTGGAATAGGAACTGTAAATGTTAGAGTGTATATAGACGGTGTATTGAAAAAACAAGGTCAAATTAACTTTAATGACTCAAACCCATTATATACAGCAGAATAAAAGAAAAAATGGAGATTTTCAATATTGAACAAATAGAAAAGTCATATATTTTGTAATAAATTTAAATATTCTCTTTGACTTTTTCGTAAAAGTTGTTCGGCACTAAATTAATGTAATAGATTTGTGTGCATAGTATATATATTAGAAAATAAGTATATGTTTCCTAATATATATAAATAAATTGAAAACTCCTTTATTTATTGTTAAAATTCTAGTAATTATAAGAAGAATATATTATATGAGAAAGGAAAAATAGAATAACGAAAAAATGCAAGGATTAATAATTGAAAACATATCAAATACATATAAAATAAAAACTGAAAACGGAATATATGATGCATTAGCAAGAGGAAAACTAAAAAAAGATGAAATAATACCAGTAGTAGGAGATATTGTAGAAATTCAAAAAATAGAGGGAGAAGAAAATAAATTTATAATAGAGAAAATCTTTGAAAGAAAAAACTATTGCAAAAGACCAAAAGTAAGCAATTTAACTCAAATGATATATATTGTTTCAAGTAAAGAACCAAAACCAGATTTATTATTACTAGATAAGCAATTAGCTTTTGCTGAATTTTTAAAAATAAATGCAATAATAGTATTTAATAAAATAGATCTAGACAAAAAAAGAGAAGCAAAAAAAATAAAAGAAATTTATCAAAAAATTGGATATAAAGTATTTGAAACACAGGCAAAAGAAAGAAAGGGTGTAGAAGAACTAATCAAAATATTAAAAAATAATGTAAATGCATTTTCAGGAAACTCAGGAGTAGGAAAGTCAACATTAATAAATGCAATATTCAAAAAAGATATGACACAAGAAGGAGAAGTTAGTAAGAAAAATAAAAGAGGAAAAAATACAACAACAGCAATAAAAATGTATGAGATAGATAAAAATACATATATAACAGATACACCAGGATTTTCAACTTTTTCTATAGAAGAAATACAAAGTAAAGACTTAGCAAAATACTTTAAAGAATTTGTCAAATACCAAAAAGAATGTGAATTTTTAGATTGTACACATACAAAAGAACAAAAATGTGGAATAAAAAAAGCGATAGAAAATGGATATATAAGTAAAGATAGATATCAAAGATTTTGTAAAATATATGAAGAATTAAAAGAAAAGGAGGCTAGAAAGTGGTAGAAGTTTCAACATCAATATTATCTGTAAAAGAAGGAGAAGAAGCAGAAGTATTTTTAGCACTAGAAAAAGCAAAAACAGATTATTTTCATATAGATGTAATGGACGGTAAATTTGTGGAAAAGAATACATATAATAAAATGTTATCATATTCTAAATATATAAAAAGAATATCAAGTTTACCACTAGATGTACACTTTATGGTAGAAGATGTAGAAAATGCAATTGAAGATTTTATTTGTGTAGAACCTAATAATATAACTTTTCATTATGAAGCTTGTAAAAATAAAGAAGAAGTGTATAAATTAATAGAGAAAATAAAACAAAATAATTGTAGAGTTTCCTTGGCAGTAAAACCTGAAACGAAAATAGAAGAAATATATGAGTTTTTACCATATATACATATGTGTCTTATAATGACAGTAGAGCCTGGAAAAGGTGGACAGACAATGCTAAATGATATGATACAAAAAATAGAAAAATTAAAAAAATATATTGAAAATAATAAATTAGAAATAGATATACAAGTAGATGGTGGAATTAATTTAAAAACTGCTCCTTTTGTAAAGAATGCAGGTGCAAATGTATTAGTTTCAGGTAGTGCAATTTTACTTGCAAAAGATTATAGTGTAATAATTGACGAATTAAAAAAAGAAAACACCTAAATATCTTTAGATGTTTTCTTTTTCTCAATAAAATAAATACAGTCGCTACAAGTTTCAAAAGTTGAAACTGTAACTAAAGAGTAGGAACAAAATCCTTCTTTTTGATAAATACAGGGAGAAGAACAAGATATATTTGTCAAAAAATCACCTCTTCTAAAAATAATATAACCAACATAATGTATTTTATACAAAAATTTTATATTTTTTATATTGTTTTCTGGTAACAATTCACAGCAGACTTGCTCATGCTTTTTTTATTGTATAGTAAAAATCGAAGATTTTTACTATACAACAAGGTTAATTTACCTTGATATGCACAATAATTGCGAAGCAATTTTGTGCATGTGGACGTCGAAATCTTTGATTTCGCTAACGTCCAATTTTCTTATTGTATAGGAAAAATCGAAGATTTTTACTATACAACAAGGTTAATTTACCTTGATATGCACAATAATTGC
>CALXAU010000021.1 GCA_944386355.1 uncultured Clostridia bacterium | reverse complement strand
TTTTTTACCATATGATATATTATTTTTTTATTTTTTTCAACTGGAAATTTATGGAACACCGAAAAATTTTTGCACCCGTTTAAGGTCTTTAAATTAATTATTATAAAACTATTTTAATATTTTTATAATAAAATAAAAAAAATAAATTTTAATGTTCCATTTTTACTTTTTATATTGTATAATATAAACTATATATTATTTAGGAGGTTTACTATATAAAATGATTACATATAGCTTAACTAATCCACAAAAGAATATTTTAGAATTACAAGAAGTAAACTCAGACAATAGTTCTATTGTTCATATTTTTGGAACATTAAGATTAAAAGGAACTTTTAATCCATTATTATTGCAAAAATCATTAAATATTATATTACAAAAAAATGATGTTTTTCATATTAAATTTAAAAAGGGAAAAAATGCAATAGTACAATATTTTGAAAATATTCCTTATCAACAATTTGAAATGAATTCAATCGATAATGAAGATATTTCTAATTTTATAAAACTCTATAAAGAGCTACCTTTATCTCTTGATAAATTATATTCATTTTCTTTTGTTTTTACTCCCAAATACACTTATCTATTTTATAAAACTCACCATATAATCAGTGATGGTTGGGGGATGACACAATTATGCGAACAATTAAAGGAAGTGTATTATAAGTTATCAAATGATGAAGATATAGATTCTTATAAAAAACCTTCTTATTTAGATTTTATTAAACGTGAAAAGGAATACTATAATACAGATAGATATAATTCAGATACCATTTTTTGGGAAACTTATATTTCTAATATCCACGAAAATAAATTATTCCAATATGATAATTTATTTAATAAAACATCTAAACGCTTAGAAAAATACATTCCAGATAATATTTTTAATGAAATATCAAATTTTTGCAATCGATACAAAATAACTGAATATACTTTCTTTCTAGCTATTTTCTCAATATATTTTTCCAAAATTTATAGTATAGAATCAATTGTTTTTGGAACTCCTTTTTTAAACAGACAAAAAAAATTAAATGAACTGGAAAATGTTGGTCTTTTTGTATCGACTCTCCCTTTAAATATATCTGTTAATCAAGATATGGATTTTGTTGAATTATGTAAAAATATTTCTTCAACAAATTTCTCTATTTACAAGCATTCTCAATTTCCATACCAAAAAATACAAAATTTTTATAAAGATTTATATAATAACCAATCTAGCTTATATGATATAGGATTTTCTTATCAAGTAAATGAATTACTTTACAAATTACCTAATAATTCTACCGGAGATTTCAAATGGTACTTTTTAAATACTCAAAATAACCCTCTTACTATACATATTACTATACCTAACCATAAACGTGTTATATCTTACGATTATTGGATATCTTGCTTTACTGACGAAAGCATATCTCAGATGAATGAAATAATATTTCACTTGATTAGTCAAGTTTTAGGTGGAATCTTATCCATTAAAAGTTTGAATCTATTATCTAGTTTATCTATTTATGAATATAAGAACTTTTTTAATTCTGGAATCATAAATAATACATTTAACACTGTTGTTTCTACTTTTGAAAAAGTCGTTAGTAAGCATTTTAATAAAATAGCTATACGATGTGGAGAAGAAGAAATTACATATAAAGAATTAGATATAAAATCGTCTTCTTTATCAAATATGTTATTAAAAAAAGGTATAAAAAAAGGAAATCCTGTTGCACTATGTTTCGATAAAAGTATTGACATGATTATTTCTATGATTGCAACCTTAAAAGCTGGTGGATGCTATGTGCCACTTTTACCAGATGAAGAAAATTCACGTATACAATATATAATTAATGATAGCAAACCCTTTTGTATTTTATGTGAAAAAAAATATTATGACAAATTTACTAATACTAATATTCCTGTATATATCTCTAATTCATTTTATACTTTTGATAAAAGTTTTAATACTCATGAAATCTTATACACTAATGCAGCATATATTATCTATACTTCCGGATCAACTGGAAATCCCAAAGGTACTATAGTAACTCATAAAAATATATGTTCACTAATGCAATCTATTTCAAAAGATCCTGTTTTACATGCCACTTCTGATGATGTTAGCATGTCTTTGCTAAAATATTCTTTTGATGCATCTGGTATAGATATTTATACATCTTTACTTTTTGGAGGACTTTTGATACTAGTTCCTAAATCAGAAGAACTTAATCCAAGTAAAGTTTTGTCAATCATAGAGAAAAATAGGGTAACTCGTTCCTTTTTAATACCTAAATGGCTTGAACACATTTCTATAGAAGATTATAATTGCTCATATGATTTATCTAGCCTTCGTATTTTAGGTTCAGGTGGCGAAACTTTAAAACCATATATAATATCTCATTTACTAACAAAATATCCAAATCTAAAAATTTTGAATTTATATGGTCCTACAGAAACAACTATGTTTACAACTTATAAAGTTATTACTAATAAAGAAGTCCTAGAAAATCATTCTTCAATTGGAAAACCCATATATGGAGCAAGGCTTGCCATAATAAATTCTTTTTTAGAAATATTGCCTATAGAAACGAAAGGTGAGTTAGTAATTTTTCAAGATGATACCTCAATATCTAACATCGCTCAAGGTTATTTAAACTTACCAGAACAAACTAGTAAAAAATTTATTAAAATTTATAATCCTTTATTGAAAAAAAATGTTTCCGCTTACCGAACTGGCGATTTAGCCAAAATAACTATCAATAGAGAAATAGAATTTTTAGGCAGAAATGATGATATTGTAAAAGTAAATGGTAGTTATTTAGTAGCTTTGAATGAAGTAGAAAATAAAATCCAAAAATTATTAGGAAATTCTTTTGAGAGTTATCCTATCGCTGTACAAGTTAAAGACATAAAAATAATTGTATTATTTATTGTAAAGAAAGATAAAAATATTAGTTTAACTAATGTAAAAAACCACATTAATAATAATATATCTTTTTATATGAAACCAAAAAAAATTATTGAAATTGATTCATTTCCAAGAAATTCATCAGGAAAAATTGATAGAAAGAAATTACAATCATTAGCATTATCGTATCTTAATGATTCTAAAAATAAAATTATTTTACCTCAAACCAAGACAGAGAAAAACTTGGTAAATATTTTGAGAGAAATAGTATCTATAGATGTAATTTCTATTACAGACGATTTTATAGATGATCTTGGTCTAGATTCCTTAACTTTGACTGGATTTTATTCTAAATTAGAAAAATATCATATTTCCATTCAAGATATATATAATAATTCAACAGTAAAAGATCTTGCTTATTTGCTTGATAATAAAAATAAAAAATCGTTATTATCTATCAATTTTAATAATATTTCAGATGCAGTTATATTAAATAACACAAAGCCTTTTTCTTTAGAAACAGTTTTATTGACAGGTGTTACTGGATTTTTAGGCATTCATATATTAAGAGATTTATTATTAGATAATAATACAAAAAAAATATATTGCATTATCAGAAACAAAGTTGATATTACTAGTAAAAATAGATTATATTTAATGATTGAATTTTACTTTAATTCTGATAGTACTCTTTTAAAACTCATTAATGAGAAAGTAATTATTTTAAACGGTGATATAACTAAAAAAAATTTCGGTTTAGAAAGTTCTATCTACTATTCATTACAAAAACAAGTATCTACTGTAATAAATTCTGCTGCAAATGTTCGACATTTTGTAAAACCTAATCAAATAAGAAAAGACAATGTTAAAAGTGTTGAAAATATTATCGACTTTTGTAATTCTACCATTTCTTTTGCACATATTTCTACAATTTCCATTGCTGGATTTAAGTCATCAGACTCACAAAATAAAATTTTTGATGAAAACACTCTTTTTATTGATCAAAAATTAGATAATAATCCATATTTAATTAGTAAATTCGAAGCAGAAAAAATTATATTATGTGCAATAAAAAACAAAAAGTTAAATGCTACTATTTTTCGTATTGGTAACATTATGCCTAGATTTTCTGATGGTATTTTTCAAAAAAATGCTACTCAAAATGTTTTCTTATCTGCATTAGATTTTATAGTAAAAAAACAGATAATTTCTCCTAATCTTTTGGAGAAACCTATTGAATTTAGTCCTGTAGATGAATGTTCTTTCTTCATCGTATCTTTATTAAAAAATAATTTACCATATACTATTTACCATATATCTAATTCATCAATGATAACTTTCTCTATATTTAAAGACTTTCTTTCAGAATTAAACTATAAAATTAAAGTTATTAATAATTCACTTTTTTTTGATAGATTAAAGAATGAGACTAATCAATATACTAAAGAATATTTATTACTTGATACTATGAATGAATATTCTCAAAAAAGAACTATTTCTATTCTAGACTCATTAAATTTAAAGTGGAAAAATATTGATATAAATTATATACAAAAAATTTTAAATATTTTAAATAATGAATTCAAATAATATTATACTAAAATTTATAAAAGGAGATATATCTATAATGAAAAAAAAAGTTAGTACAACTTATAAAAAAATTAAAAATTTCAAAATATCTTTTTTATTAATGATACTTGTAGTAGATGCTATTGCCGTATGTCTTGTTTATTTTATTATGCCACTAGTTCAAAACTTTCCTCCTTTCTCTGAAAATATAGCTTTTCAAAAGCAATTACCAGAATTAACACATATACAGCAATATTTAATAGCTTATATTTTATGCGTTTCTGTACATACCCTTTCTTTTTTCTTATTAATGAAAAGAATTTTTAGATTTTTAAAAAAATATTACTCGAAAGAAAAAATTTCATATTCTGAAATAAAACAAATTAGGAAAGACTGTATTAATATTCCTTATATAGTTTTTGTAGTTCAAATGGTATTAATTATAGCTATAGGTATGTTATTCAATTTCATTATGTTAGTCTCATCTTTTGCTATTATGAGATTTACATTAATGATAATAGTTATAGCCTCAATTATATCTATGATCTTACTTATTGGAACTCAAAAAATCCTGAATGTTGTTATATTATCTACTTACGACGTTTGTTCTGAATTTGAAAAAAATACAGGATTTAGAATAACAAACTCTCAAAATTTACTTTTTCAAATGATACCATTGATTACAGTAATATTAATTGTGATTTCTTTAATTGGTTATTCGAAAGCCGTTCAGCAAGAAGGTTTTTCTACCGCTAATTATTATAGGGCATATCTTGAAACAAAAAATATAGAGTCATCACAAGTTTCTATGGATTATTTAAAAAATGTATTATCTTCTATTCCTTTATTATCATCACAACATTACTATTTTATTATTTCGCCAGATGATAAAGAGATATATGTATCTAATCCTAATGGATATATAAGTGATTTTGTCTTAAAATATAGAGATTTCTTCTATTCTAAATCTAATCATATTTTATATGAAACATTTGGTGTAGATGAACAACTTTATACGATTGATATTCAAGATACAAATGGGCAAACTTGGTATATAGGTTTTAAATATCCTGTTGTAGATTTTAATTTACTAGTTTATTTTTTTAAATTAATCATCATTGTTCTTGCCATCTATTCAATTTTATTATATATATGGTCTCATAATATTTCTAATAATTTAATTAGAACATCTTCTAGTTTGAAAAATATTCTAGAAGATAAAAATATTAATAAAAATAAAATTTTACCTATAATATCAAATGATGAATTTGGTGATTTAGCTTATTATTACAATAAAATCCAAGAACTAACTCAAAACCATATCAAACAAATACATGATAACCAAGACACTTTAATGGAAAAAGAAAGACTTGCATCACTTGGGCAATTGATAGGTGGAATTGCTCATAATTTAAAAACACCTATAATGTCAATTTCTGGTGCAACTGAAGGTTTATCTGACTTAATAAAAGAATATGACTCATGTATAGAAGATCCAGAGGTAAACTTTCAAGATCATCATGAAATTGCAAGTGATATGTTTAAATGGATAGAAAAAATAAGAAACTATACTGAATATATGTCTGATGTAATAACCGCCGTAAAAGGACAAGCTGTTGCATTATCTGAAGAGAATAAAATTTCTTTTACTTTAACAGAATTAATAAAAAGAGTTGATATTTTGATGAAACATGAATTAAAAAATGCTCTTATATATTTAAAAGTTAAGATGAAAACAGACGAACATCAAATTTTAAATGGTGATGTAAATGCATTAGTGCAAGTTATTAATAATATGATTTCTAACTCTATTCAGGCATATAATGGTAAACCAAATCAAGATATCGATATGACTTTAGAAACTAAAGATAATCAATTGATTATATCTATAACAGATTATGCTTCTGGTATGCCAGAAAATGTAAAAGAAAAATTATTTAAAGAAATGGTAACAACAAAAGGAAAGAATGGAACTGGTTTAGGATTATATATGTCTTATTCTACAATTAAAGCACATTTTAATGGTACAATTACAGTAGAATCTGAAGAAGGAAAAGGAACTACTTTCAGTATTGTTTTACCTTTGTCTAATAAGGATTAAAACCAAAAGCATCATTAGAATCCTTTGTCCTTTTAGTTTAATTACATGTTACGTCTTTTCTTCGCATGCTAATTTTAAGTAAGTAAAATTATGTGCAATAAAAAATACAAGATAGCTAAATATTTTTATATTTTCTATTTTGTATTTTTTCTTTATATATTATATTTTAAACATCTAAAAGGTTGTATTATATCTTTTACCTATGTTTTCCATCGAATTATTAGTTTTACTTTTTTTTAGGAAAAAACTTGCTTTTTTAAATTGTAACTAATATAATATAACTATCAAAAAGCAAAATTTGTCAATTAGGGGGGTTTTATGAGAAAAGGGTTACAGAATTTGCAAGATTCACAAAGCTTAGAATTTACAGCAAATAACTCTTACAAAGTTATAGTTGTTGATGATGAAGAAGGAATTTTAGATTCCTTGTCAATTTTTCTAAAAAGACTTGGATATACCTTTACTGGTGTTACAAATCCAGTGGACGCTATTGAATTAGTAAAAAAAGAACATTTTGATCTTATGGTTCTAGACTTTATAATGACACCATTCCATGGAGACCAAGTTGTAGAAGAAATTAGAAAATTTAATAAAGAATTATATATATTACTATTAACAGGACATAAAGATTTAGCTCCACCTTTAGAAACAATAAGAAGATTAGATATACAAGGATATTGTGAGAAAAGTGATAAATTCGATCAATTACTTTTATTAATAGAATCAGGTGTAAAATCTATTTCACAAATGAACGAAATAAAGAAAATAAACCAAGAACTTTCAGATACATATGAAAAATTAGAAAAAGCATATTTAGAAAGTATACAGACATTACGTTATACAGTTGAGGCAAGAGATGAATATACAAGAGGACATTCAGATAGAGTTTCAGAATATTCTGTAATTATCGGAAAAAAAATGGAACTTTCTGATAAAGACATCAAAACTTTAAAAATTGGAGGTCTTTTCCATGATATTGGAAAAATTGGTGTTCCAGATAGTATTCTTTTAAAAGAATCAAAACTTACTGATGACGAATATTCTCAAATTAAAAATCATCCTTCAATAGGAGCACATATACTATCTACAGCCACAATATTTCAAGATATAATACCAATTGTTAAACATCACCATGAAAAGTTTAATGGTACAGGTTATCCTGGAAAACTAGTTGGAGAAGAAATTCCTTTTTTAGCAAGAATTACTGCTGTAGCAGATAGCTTTGATGCTATGACTTCAAAGAGAACTTATAGAGATTCGCTACCAATGGATATTGTAAGAAATGAAATAGAAAGATGTAAAGGAACTCAATTTGATCCTAAAATAGCTGATGTTTTTCTTTCCATTTTAGATAATGATTTTGAATCTATTTTGGAAATACAACAAAAATACTAATTTTATTTCAATTTTTCTTTTTAATTAGATAAAAAGCGACATGTAACTAAATTAAAAGTTTAATTACATGTCGCGTCTTTGTTCGTGTGCCAATTTTATGTAAGTACAATTGTATGCAATAATTGTACACAATTTTACTAAAAGCCAGAGCGAAAATATTAAAATTTTCATAAATTATAAGGCTTTTAGATTTGTTATATAATTATATTTTCATAGATAATCCTACTTTTTGTCTTTCCTGATCTATACTTATAACTTTTACTTTTACAATATCTCCTACTGATACTATTTCAGAAGGATTTTTTATAAATTTATCACTCATTTCAGAAATATGTACTAATCCGTCATGTTTAACTCCTATATCTACAAAAGCTCCAAAATCTATAACATTTCTAACTGTTCCTGTCAAAATCATTCCTTCTTTTAAATCTTCTATTTTTAATACATCTGAACGTAAAATTGGTTTTGGCATTTCTTCTCTAGGATCTCTTCCTGGTTTTGATAATTCTGTTATTATATCTTGAAGAGTCATTTCTCCAACATTTAATTCTTTAGCTGTATCTGGAATAGATATACTTTTTATTTTTTCTTGTATTTTTGATAATTTTTCTTTTTCTTTTAGATCTTCTTTTGTAAATCCAATCTTTCCTAATAGCTTTTCTGCAATTTCATAGCTTTCTGGGTGCACAGCTGTAATTTCTAATGGATTATTTCCGTCAAAAATTCTTAAAAATCCTGCACATTGTTCAAAAGCTACTTTTCCTAATTTTGGAACTTTTAATAACTCTTTTCTTTCTTTTAATTTTCCGTTTTCGTCTCTATATTTTACAATATTTTTAGCAATTGTATTATTTATTCCAGCTACATAAGATAATAGTGAAGGTGTTGCAGTATTAACATCTACTCCTACTTTATTAACACTATCTTCTACAACTCCTGTTAGACTCTCTGCTAATCTCTTTTGATTAACATCATGTTGATATTGACCTACCCCAATTGCCTTTGGATCAATTTTTACTAGTTCTGCTAAAGGATCTTGAAGTCTTCTTGCAATTGAAATAGCTCCTCTTATCGAAACATTTATATCTGGGTATTCTTCTGTTGCAAGTTTTGAAGCAGAATACACAGAAGCTCCCGCTTCACTAACAATAACATAATGTACTGGTCTGTCTATTTCTTTTATCATATCAGATACAAATTGTTCAGATTCTCTTGAAGCAGTTCCATTTCCTAT
The DNA here is from genome assembly GCA_944386355.1 of uncultured Clostridia bacterium. Classification (GTDB taxonomy): domain Bacteria; phylum Bacillota; class Clostridia; order TANB77; family CAG-508; genus CAG-269. Next base: position 9,163 of record CALXAU010000021.1, on the reverse strand, counting down.
TGCTACCATATCTACTTCATCTTTTTCTATTAGTTTTTTTAATTCTTTTTTAGCTCCTTCTACATCATTTTGAGGTGCTGTTGGATATACAGTTGCTGTGTCTAAAACTTTGCCTGTCTCATCAATTACAGCTATTTTACAACCTGTTCTATAAGCAGGATCAAATCCCATTACTGTTTTTCCTTTTATTGGTGCTCCTAATAATAATTGTTTTGCATTCTTACCAAAAACTTTTATAGCTTTTTCTTCTGCTTTTTCTGTTAAATCAGATCTTATTTCTCTATCAATTGAAGGCTCAATTAATCTCTTAAAACTATCTAAAATTGTATCCTTCAACAAATCTGTAAATTGAGTTTGTCCTTTTATTATATCTTTTTCTATACTTTGCAATATATTCTCTTCTGGTTTTTCTATTTTTACTTTTATAAAATCTTCTTTTTCTGCTCTATTTATTGCAAGTATTCTATGACTTGGAATTTTACTTACAGATTCTTTATAATCATAATACATTTCATAATTAGATTTTTCTTCTTTTGTAGCATTTGTTACTATAATACCTTTAGTATAACAAATCTTTTTTATACTTTTTCTATATTTGGGTTCATCTGAAATATTTTCTGCAATAATATCTAAAGCTCCTTGTATTGCATCCTCTGGAGTTGCAACTACTTTATCTTTATTTTTCTTATCTTCTTCTGAAAGATTATCTATATTTACATATTCAATAGCAATTTCAATAATTGGTCTAGTTTCTTTTTGTTCTATTATTATATTTGCTAAAGGCTCTAATCCTTTTGCTTTAGCTACAGTTGCTCTAGTTTTTTTCTTTTGTTTAAAAGGTCTATATATATCCTCTACTTCTGATAAAGTTTTAGCTATTGCTACAGATTGTAAAATCTCATCTGTTAATTTTCCTTGTTCTTCTATAGATTTTATTACTTCTTCTTTTCTTTTTTCCAAATTTCTTAAATAATTTAATCTTTCTCCTAAAATTCTAAGAACTTCATCACTTAAACCACCTGTTACCTCTTTTCTGTAACGTGCAATGAAAGGTATTGTATTTCCTTCATCTATCAATTTTATTGTTGCTTCAACTTGCTTTTCTTTTATGTTTAATTCTTCTGCTATTATATTTATTATTTTTTCCATTATTTTTCCTTTCTCTATAATTTTTTCTAATAACTAGGTATAAACTGTTATTATTTTTTACAATAATTCTTCCTTAACTATTATTTAACGTGTTGCCATCTATAGTTACACTTTCTGCCATATCTAAATAATAATTTATTTTATCCCCCTACTCTACTCCTAAATATTCATTATATGTACACTCTTTATCTATTATTTTTCCATTTTCCTTTATATCTATAATTCTATTTGCAACAGTTTGAGTAAGTTCGTGGTCGTGAGAAGTAAATAAAATGTTTCCAATAAATTTTTTCATTCCTTCATTTACAGATGTTATACTTTCCATATCTAAGTGATTTGTTGGTTCATCAAATATCAAGAAATTTGCACCAGATAACATTATTTTTGAAAGAACACATCTTACTTTTTCTCCTCCAGATAACACATTAACTTTTTTTAGAGCTTCTTCTCCTGAAAAAAGCATTCTACCTAAAAAACTTCTTACATATGTTTCATCAGGGTCTTTTGAATATTTTCTAAGCCATTCTGTTATACTTTCTTCTGTTTCAAACAAATAATTATTGTCCTTAGGGAAATAATCTTTTGTTATTGTAGTTCCCCATACTAATTCTCCTTTATCAGGCTCTAGTTCACCTGCAATTATTTGGAATAATACAGTTTTTACTAATTCATTATCTGCTAAAAATGCAATTTTGTCTCCTTCTTTAACTGTAAATGATATGTCTTTTAATAATTCTTCTCCTTCTATTGTTTTTGATATGTTTTTTACTTGTAATATTTCTTTTCCTGGTTCTCTGTCTGGCTTAAAGTCTACATATGGATATTTTCTATTTGAAGGTTTAATTTCTTCTAATTGAATTTTTTCTAATGTCTTTTTCCTTGATGTTGCTTGTTTAGATTTTGATGCATTTGCACTAAATCTTGCAATAAAATCTTGTAATTCTTTAATTTTTTCTTCTTTCTTTTTATTTTGTTCCCTTGCTTGCTTTAACGCAAGTTGACTAGATTCATACCAAAAGTCATAATTTCCTGGATATACTTTTATTTTTCCAAAGTCTACGTCTGCTATATGTGTACAAACTTTATTTAAAAAATATCTATCATGTGAAACAACAATTACTGTATTTTCAAAGTTTATTAAAAATTCTTGTAACCAATTAATACTTTTTAAATCTAAATCGTTTGTAGGCTCATCTAAAAGTAATACATCTGGATTTCCAAATAGAGCTTGTGCAAGTAATACTTTTACCTTTTCTCTTGGTTCTATTTCTTTCATATATTTATAGTGCTTTTCTGGCTCTATTCCTAAATCATTTAATAATATTGCAGCATCTGATTCTGCATTCCAGCCATCTAATTCTGCAAAACGTTCTTCTAATTTTGCAGCTTTCATTCCGTCTTCTTCTGAAAAGTCTGGTTTTGCATAAATTTCTTCTTTTTCTTTCATTATATTATATAATTCTTTATTTCCCATAATAACAGTATCTATTATTACATTTTCTTCAAAAGCAAAGTGATCTTGCTTTAGTATTGATAATCTTTCTTCTTTATTTAAAGATACTTCTCCTTTGCTAGGTTCTATCTCTCCTGATAATACTTTTAAAAAAGTTGACTTTCCTGCTCCATTTGCTCCTATAATACCATAACAATTTCCCTTAGAAAATTTTATATTAACATCTTCAAATAGTACTCTCTTTCCAAAACGTACCGTAATTCCATTTGTTATTAACATATTCTTTCCTCCTATTTTTTATCCTTTGTATTATATACTATTTATGTAAAAAATTCAATTATAAATAAGTTATTATTTATGTAATTAGTTACTAGTTAATGGTTTTTCACTTCTTATTACTCAAAAGTATTGATATATTAATATTTTGCAGGCAAGACCCAGATTGTTAAACCCCAGCTATGTTTTGCTAAATAATATTAATATATCAATACTTTTGTTATTTATCATTAAAATCATTAACTAGTAACTGTAATTATAAATCACATCTATAAGAATTATGTAGATAGCAAATCATATACAACAAATCGGAAACTCTTAAAATTTATATTAATTTTAACTTTTCTCTTTGGCTTTTACATAAATTTATTCATGGATTAATTTTACGTAAGTAAAATTGTGTGTAAATGTTGGTGTGTAGCGACTTTTATGCAAGAGGAAAGTATAACTTTCTTTTGAAAATAAAATATTTAATATTTATTTTCAATTTGAGTCGTGAAACCAAAAAGTTTCAAGTTATTTCCTAATATAATATAAAAGAGAACTTTTATATTATAAATAATAAAAAATTCTCTTTTATATTAAAATTATATTAACTTATAATAGTTTTTTAGTCATTATCAAATAATAATTTAATTCCCCATAATCCAGAAATTCCAACTAAAGCATATATAATTCTTGAAAGAATGCTCATTTCGCCAAAAATTGCTGATACTAAATTGAAATTAAAAAATCCAATTAATCCCCAATTTATAGCACCTATAACTATTAGAGCCAATGCTATTTTATCTATTATTTTCATGATTTCCTCCTTAAAAAGATAATTTATCTTTTATTATTTTTCCATTTTTATATAAAATTATTCAGTTTTTATAAATTATTCCATGAAAATATTAATAAAATTTTATTTTGACTTTATGTTATAGAAAATTATATAAAACTTTTTTTCGCACACTCAAAGTGAAAATAAATATTATATATTTTATTTTCAAAAGAAATAAAATTTTTTATCTTTTTGTTTAAAGAATATAAATTATTTAAATGTTTATAAAATCATTGTTTAATTATTCTTTTCAAAACATATCTTTTTTCTTTAACCACCATGTTACTATTAATGTAAGTATAATTGCAACAATTAGCATAATTACAAATCCAAATGGATTATGTTGAAAAGGAAGTTCAACATTCATGCCCCAAAAACTTGACATCATTGTAGGTACAGCTAATACTATTGTAATAGAAGTTAAGAACTTCATAACTCCATTCAAATTATTAGAAATTATTGATGCATATGCATCCATAGTTCCATTTAAAATATCACTATATATTTTTGCCATTTCAATCGCCTGTCTATTTTCTGTAATTGCATCTTCTAATATATCTTCATCTTCTTCATATAATTTTATTATTTTTCCTTTCATTGTTTTTTCCATTACAATTTCATTAGATTTTAATGATGTTGTAAAGTAAACTAAACCTTTTTCTAAGCTTAATAATTTTAGTAATTCCTTATTTTTCATAGAATTTTTTAAAATATACTCTGCTATTTCTGTTTCTTTATTTATTTGTTTTAAGAATGTTAAATAGTATGAAGAATTAAGATATAATATTTGTAAAATAAATCGACTTTTTTTATATGTTTGAAAATATTTAACTTTTCTTTTTTCAAAATCTTCTATTACTTTATTTTTCTTTAATGAAACCGTTATGAAAAAGTCATCTCTTACTATTATCATTCCTAACGGCATTGTTGTGTATATATCGTTCTCTTCGCCTTTTTCTATTATAGGTACATCTATAACAAATAATATTGTATCATCATTTTCTTCTCTATCTATTCTTGCTTTTTCTTCATTATCTAAGGCATCTCTTATAAAATCATCTTGTATATTAATGCTTTCACATACATCTTTAATTTCTTCTTCCGATGGGTTTACGAGATTTATCCAACTTCCTTTTTTAAACTCCTGTATTTCTTCTATTTTATTTGTTTCTAAATCTGTATTATATATTTTTAACATTAAAATCACCCACCTTTAAAAAATCCTAACATATTTATTTTATTCTCTTTTTGCTTTATTGTCAATGATTTTAATGTAATTTACATAATTTAATTTGCTACATAATAAAAAAAATTTATATTATGTAATATTAAAATTTATATTTCTCATAATTAAAAATAACACTATCAATCACTATAATTGATAATGTTAAAAACTCTTATTTAAACACGCATACAGAGTGTTTGTATAATAATGTTTTGGTGAGCCATAGAGGGTTCGAACCTCCGACCGTCAGATTAAGAGTCTGCTGCTCTACCAACTGAGCTAATGGCCCAAATGGTTAGTATATAAATACTTTTCTATTATAATGTTTTTTCTTTTTGTTGTCAATACCCAAACTTAAGTCTATAGGGCAAAAAAATCTCTTACATTTTTACAAGTTAGATAATATTAATAAAAATTTGATTTAAAAATTATAAAATAACTATAACATTTTATATATTTTTAAGCAAAAAATGTAAGAAATTTTTATTAATTTTTAGTTCCTTTTAAAACAATTCTTTCCATTGCATTATAAGTATCTTTTGAAAGCAATTTTTTAGAAACTATTTTTCCATTTAAACTAGTTATCATATATGTTTCTGTTTTTAGTCCGTTTGTTCCTGCTTGTTGAACTATTTGACTTCCTTTTTTTAGAGAAGCATCTTCTATATATCTTGTGGTATATGGTATTGTTGAAATTGTTTTAGTTTCAAAATTAATTGTATACTCATTTTCTTCTTTAATTCCGTATACTGCAATAGTTACCACTCCATTTTTTACTTCAGCAGAAATTTTTATAGGATATTTTCTATTATTTTTGAATTTAAAATCCGTCATACCATATACTACAGTTGCATCTCTGCCTGCTGGGACATATGATGTTACAAATTGGTGATTTCGTCTTTCAACTATTTCCAAATTTGACAACAAAACTGCATTATATAAAGTTGAAGAAATTTGACATATTCCTCCACCTAAGCCGTCAACGACTTTTCCATTTTCATATATTTTAGCTTCTTTATATCCAGCAGATATTGTTCTTTCTCCAACTACTTTATTATATGAAAAAGTTTCTCCTGCTAAAATAACTGTTCCATTTATTTTTTCGCTTGCTAATCTTAGATTTGTACTTCTATTTATATTACTTGCATCGTATTTTGTAGTAAAAACAGACAACTCATCAGGAAAAGCTTCTGCTCCTAATTTGTCAACAGTTACTTCTGGCTTTGTAATATTAAGTTCAATAATGTATTCATCTAAATCTTGTGTTAATATATTCTTAGCTTCATCAATATTAAAATCTACTCCTTCTACTTCTGGATATATATTAAAAGGATCTTTTGTAATATAAGCATCTTTTTCTTCTTTATGTATTTCTTCATATATTTTATTTATATCAATTTCTTCTGGATTTTTTTGTATAACTGGAATTTGTATTTCTTCTACATTATTTTTAAATTCATTTAAATTTTCATCTATATATTTTTTCAGTTTATCTTTATCTACAACAATTCCCTCTTGCCCTTTAGTTATTATCAAATTATTTTGTTCAACATAAAAACTAGACTGTACCATTGCATCAGGCAAATTTGCTCCAATATCTTCTATAATTTTATCTGTTATTTCTTCATTTTTTGAAAACTCTATAGATATATTTTCATTTACAATAAAAGCTTTTAATATACTATAGTTATTTTCAAATATATTTCCACTTTTCCCTACTTGATAAGCTTTTTCTACCGCTTCTTCAACATCATATTCAACTTCAATTTGTTTTAAATTTATACTAGAATTGTAATCTTGATATATTAATGCTATTTCTTTTTCCATTTTTTCTGAAACAAGTTTTTCTATTTTTTCTTTTGCATCTTCTTTGCTCATTCCTGAAATATCTACATTTTCTATAAATACTCCTTTTGCAATATTGGAATTATTCATATTCAAAAAAGCAAAAATTGTTGAAAAAATCAATAAAAGTAAACATATAAAAAAACTTATTAAAAATATAGTTTTCTTCTTATTTTTTTCTAATAATCCTTTTTGTTTTTTATTCCTAGATTTTCCTGATTGTGTATTTTCCGCATATTCATTTTCTTTATTAGTACTATCTATAATTTTTCCTTCTTTTTCTATTTTTGAAAATTTTTCATTGTTTTTCTCCAAGTTTTCTTTTTCTTGCATAAAAAACTCATTCCTTTACTAATAATACTATTTTTATTCTAACATAAAGCATATTTTTTGACAATATACGTGTTAATAACTTATTTACTTATTCTTTTGAAAATAAAATATTTAATATTTATTTTCACTTTGAGCCTAAGTAAATTAAAGTTTCATATTATTTTCTATTAAATAACTTCTCTTCTCAGCTATGTTTATATATCAGGTTTATACTTATTTATAACAAAATCTCTTTTCTTAATTATATATGTTTTTATTAAGCATTTATTCTTATTTCTTTATTTTTATCATACCTCTATATATTTAAAAGATTTACTTTTTAAAGAATACCTTAGGAAAATATTGTTATCGCTACGAAAATATAAATAAATTGCTTTTAAAAGAACAAAAGAGACATGATTAAATTCTTTAACCTTTTAGTTTCATGTTGCGTCTTTGTTTCAACATTATCGAATCACATTTTCTTTAATAAGAATTATGAATATATATATTTTACTAACTATATCAATTTATTTCTGTGAATCGTAACAAAATATTACAAATTTTTTAAAAAATTTCAAAAAAATACTTGAACATTGTAAAAATTAATATTATAATGTTGCTAGCAAAAGATAAATAAGGAGAGAGAGTATTATGGAGCTAACAAAAAATATTTTTTTTAACACAGATAAATTAGTAGAAAATAGTAAAGTAAAAATTTCTTATACTGGAAAGTTTTTTCAAGATAACTCTGTGAATGTTTCTGTACATTATGGTTTTGGATATAATTGGGATAATGTTAATGACATTGTAATGGAAAAAACTGAACTTGGATATCAAGCAGAAATAGAATTATTAGAAGGAGATACTTTTAATTTTTGTTTTAAAAATGGTAATAATGAATGGGATAATAATAATGGACAAAACTATATATTCCCTTTAGAAAAAGTTTCTACAGAATTACTCGTATTAGATGATGAACCAGTTTCTTTGGGTAGTGCAAGAAAATTAAGAAAAACTTATTTGTGGAGTAAAAAAATACGATTAGCTATTTATAAAATTATTACTTATCTACCTAAAATTATTTCTGGTAATTATAAAAGAAAAGTAAATGAAAATTAATTAAAGCAACTTTTTAGTTGCTTTTTGTTTTTATATAATCTTTAAAATTAAGTAATTACCCAACCCCCATTTACAGAAATAATTTGTCCTGTAGTATATTCATCTTTTAACAACCATTCCACACATTTCCAAATATCCTTAGTTGTTCCTATTTTTTCTAATGGAATTTCACTTTTTATTTGTTTTAATTCTTCTTCTGACAAATTATCATTCATTTCTGTACATATAATGCCTGGTGCTATTGCATTTACCCTAATATTTGATGGACCTAATTCTTTTGCCAGAGCCTTTGTTAAACCGTTTATTCCTGCTTTTGAAATAGAATAAACTACTTCTAAAGAGCTTCCAACAATGCCCCATATTGATGAAATATTTATTATACAACCATTTTTTTGCTTAACCATATATGGTGTAACTTCTCTGCACATTGCAAAAGCAGAATATAAATTTGTATTTATTATTTCTTGCCATTGTTGATCTGTAGTTTCTGAAATTAAACTATAACTTGAAATTCCTGCATTATTTATAACAATATCTATTTTTCCAAAATTAGATATAACATAATCAATAATTTTTTTTACCTCATTTCCTTTTGAAACATCAGCTTTAATTATTTGTATATCTAAACCTTTATTTTGTAATTCTGTTTTTAATTCTAACATCTCTTTTTCAGATTTGTTATAATTTGCAACTACCAAAAATCCATTTTGTGCAAGATTTCTAGTAATTTCTTTTCCTATACCTCTGGATGCACCAGTTACTACAGCTACCTTCTTCATATTCATAACATTTAATAGATTTTATCTATTCCCTTCTTTAATATTTTTACTATAAAAATAAAAGCCAATAATTAAGAATATTTTCAAAACTACTGACCTTTTATGGAGCCACTTGTCCGACTTGAACGGACGACCTACTGATTACAAGTCAGTTGCTCTACCAACTGAGCTAAAGTGGC
>CALXAU010000020.1 GCA_944386355.1 uncultured Clostridia bacterium | reverse complement strand
TTAGATTTTCTCTTTACAAATTTTAGTAACTAATATACAATAGCTTTAATGTTTAAAAAAATGGGAATACTTAAAATAAAACCAAAAATATTAGGAGGAACAAATGATGAAAAAAAATGAACTTAATTACAGAGACTTAAAAATGACATGTGATACAAATTTATTTAAGTTTAATACTACAGATGAGCTTGAATCTATAGATACAGGTATTGGACAAGATAGAGGTATTAAAGCTTTAGAATTTGGATTACAAGTAGATGTTAAAGGATACAATTTATATTTAGAAGGTCCTAGTGGAGTAGGAAAAACTATGTATACAAAACACTATTTAGAAAAAATTTCTGCTAAAAAGAAAGTTCCTTCTGACTGGTGTTATATATATAATTTTGATAATCCAAATGAACCTATTGCAGTTTCTCTTCCTGCTGGACAAGGAAAAGTTTTTAAAGAGGCTATGCAAAATTTTATAAAAGAGATTAAACAAGATATTCAAAAAACCTTTAATGCAGATGATTTTGAGAAAGAAAAAGCTTTAATAAAAAAAGAATTTGAGGAAAAGCGTTCAGCATTACTTGATAAATTAAACAAAGACGCTAAAGAATATAATTTTCATGTAAAATCTGCTCAAAATGGTATTTATATGATGCCAATAGTAGATGGTAAAACAATTGAAGAAGAAGAATTTAATAAATTACCAGATGATGTAAAAGAAGAATATGAGCAAAAGTCTGTTATTGTTCAAGAAAAAATAATGGATGTTATTTCTCAAATAAAAGAAGTAGAACGTCAATCAGACAAAAGAATTTCTGAATGGCAATCTAACATTGCTCTTCTTACTATAAATGCACATATTAATTTTATAAAATCTAAATATAAAAGAAATAAAAAAATTGTAAAATTTTTGAATGATGTAAAACAAGATGTACTTAAGAATATTCCAACATTTTTAGAAGAAGATAAAGATAATCAAAAAGATCAAAATACTACTGCTCCACAAATGAAAAAAGCTGATCCTTGCTTAAATTACAGAGTAAATCTTTTTATTGATAATTCTAACCATACAGGTGCTCCTGTTATTATGGACTCAAATTATTCTTATCATAATATTTTTGGTTCTTTGGAATACGAAAATTATTATGGAGCACTTAAAACAGACCATACTATGTTAAAACCTGGACTTTTACATCAAGCAAATGGAGGATATATAATTTTTCAAGCAAAAGATCTTCTTGCTAACGGTATTTGTTATGAAGCATTAAAAAAGGCATTAAGAATTAAAGAATTAGGTATTGAAAATGCAAATGAACAGCGTTCTTCTATGATAATGATTTCATTAAAGCCAGAACCTATTCCATTAGATTTGAAAGTTCTTTTAATTGGAAATAGTGCTATATACCAAACTTTGCTTGCTATGGACTCTGATTTTAGAAAATTATTCAAAATAAAAGTTGAATTTGAAGATGAAGCACCTATAAATGAAGAAAATGTAAATAAATTAGCAAGATTTGTACATGGTTTTTGTTCTCAAGAAGAATTACCTCCATTAGATAAGTATGCAATGGCAAGGATTGTGGAATATGCTTCAAAACTTGCAGGTGATAAGTCTAAATTATCTACAAGATTTAATGAGTTAGCACAAATTATTGGAGAAGCTGCTACTTGGGCAAAAATGTCAAAATCCAAAATTGTAACCGAAGAATTTATAAATAAAGCTCTTGTAGAAAGAATAAATCGTGTAAAAAAATATGACACAAGATATTTAGATATGATAAAAGAACATTCTATTTTAATTAATACTTCTGGATATGAAGTTGGAGAAATAAATGGTTTAACAGTTATGACTATTGGAGATTATACTTTTGGTAAACCAGCAAAAATTACTGTTAATACTTATACAGGAAAAACAGGTATAGTAAATATTGAAAGAGAAGTTGAATTATCTGGTTCTACACATTCAAAAGGTGTTTTAATTTTAACAGGTTATCTAGGTGAAATGTTTGCACAGGATATTCCTCTATGTTTAACTGCAAGTATTTGTTTTGAACAATTATATAATGGAGTAGACGGAGACAGTGCTTCAAGTACAGAATTATATGGACTTCTTTCTAGTCTTTCTGGTATACCTATAAATCAAGCAATTGCAGTTACTGGTTCAGTTAATCAAAAAGGTCATATACAACCAATTGGTGGTGTAAATGAAAAGATAGAAGGATTTTTCCAAATATGTAAATTAAGAGGTTTAGACGGTTCTCACGGTGTCATGATTCCTGTACAAAATGTTAAAAATTTACAACTTTCAGATGATGTGGTTGATGCAGTTAAAAATGGTTTATTCCACATTTATTCAGTTTCTACTATTGAAGAAGGAATAGAAGTATTAACTGGAGTACCTGCTGGTAAAAAAGATAAATATGGCAAATTTCCAGCTGGAACTGTAAATAGTTTAGTATATGAAAAATTAAAAAAATATGCAGAACTAACAAAAAATAGATTATAATTTATTAATTAAAAACCTTATAGGAATGTTCTTTTCCTATAAGGTTTTTAATTTAAAGCTTATTTTGTTACTAAATAAGATTTTATATAGATTAAATTGTATAAATTTCTTTATTAAATAAAATATTTAGAATTTTATTTTAATTCCTTTTTTTCATTTTCACTAAAAATCATTTCTTTTTTATTACTAACTTTTTTCAATTCTGGAATAAAGCCATGTACTTGAGTTAAAGGAAAAATCCATGTATATGGACCTATAAAAGTTCCAGGAAAACTTGCACTATTAGCACCAATTCTAGAATTGTCTCCAATTACAAGTCCGAAATAATCTGTTTTAGTATCTTCTTTTTCATTATTAATTTTTACTTTTATTATATCTTGATCGAACCTTCTATTTGCAGTAATTACACCTGAACCGATCCTTGCACTTTTTCCTAATATACTATCTCCTACAAAAGCTAAACTTGCAACTTTAGCTCCCTTTTGCAAAACAGCACTTTTTATTTCAGAATTAAAACCTATACTACAATTATCACTAATTATACTTCCTGGTCTTATATATGCTCCTGGTTTTATTTCTACATTTTTACCTATATATACAGGTCCTTCAATTGTAACTCCTGAATATATCTTAGTTCCTTCATCTATATAATAATTCCCAATAAGGTTTATGTTTCCTAATACTGTAGCTTTATTTACTTTTATACATTTATCTTCTATTTCTCTTTTCAAATAATCTTTTGCCTTATCTCGTATTTCCCATACATTTTTTATTTCTTTTACCAATTCTTTAAAAATTTCATTATCTTCATAATTTTTAAAGTAGTATTTATAATCTGTTTGCATTAATTATTACCTCCTTGTTTTCTTTTTTGTCTTTCCCAATATTTCTCATATAACTCTTTTGCTGTTCTCGGACTATCTACTCCCTCTTTATTTTTTACAGGCGCAAAATCATCTTCTCTTTTCCCTCTTATAATTGCCATATCGTCAAAGAAAGGAAAGCAATCAAATATAAATGCTTCAAATTTATAGGAATTAGGCTCTTTTGGAATTATTTCTTTTCCTTCTTCATTAATATATGAATTCTTTTTAAATGCACTATGGTATATTAACGGTTCTTTGCTTATTTTTTCAATTGCATCTATTGAAAATAGGTTACACATTATATGAGATTCTCCATATTTTAATTCTCCATTTTCATCTTTTTCTTCGGCCATTTCTTCTGGAAGTTCTGTGTATTCTATGACTTTTGGGTGTCCATTCATTTTGCAAAATACTCCTACTCTTTCTTTTGGATTAGCTTTTACTACTGATTTTGATGCAATTTCTACATTTTGTTTTATTGCTAGACCTAAAAGTGAAGTATCTGCCATTTTTAGTATTGCATTATCTACAGAACCGATAAATATCCATTTTACATTTCTGTTTTTCATATCTGCAAGTATTCCTGATTCTCTTAATGAATAAAATACTCCTCCATTTCCATTTGAAGCTTCTTTTATCTTTTTATCTTTTCCTATTAAAAGTTTACCTTCTGTATCAACTAATGGTAAGTCTCCTTGTATAAATAATGTTACAGATTTTTGAGGATATCCAAAATAATGATGTTTATTAAGGAAATTTTTTGTCTCTTCATAGTTTTCTTTACTAGTCATGATATACCATGGTATAACTTTTTGATATTTTTCATTAGCTTCTTTTAAATTGTCTACTAAAATTTCAAAAAGATATTTTCCTTTACCATATACATCTAATTTAAAAGTTCCCTTCGGTCCAGTATGCCCAAGTCTTGTTCCTTGACCTCCTGCCATTGTTACTACTGCATATTCTCCATGCTTTAGAACTTCATCTCCAATATTTTCTAATTCCTCTAACTCTTTTGAATTTAATTTTTGTTTGTCTATATAATTTATTTTCTCTATTTTATTTTCATTTATTTCTAATTCTTTTTTTGTATTTTCATATAATTCTGATATTTGATGAAAATCAATTTGTTCAATTTGTTTAATTAAATCTTGTTTTTCATTGTTTTCTAATTTATGTAATAAATTTATTATATGTTCTTGATTATATGTTTTTAATAATCCAATAATTTCTTGCTCTTTATCCATAATCATCGTAATCCTCTCTTTTGATTTATAAGGTTAATACTTGTAAATTCTATTGTTTAACTTCATTAGTAACCTCTATATTGTATATTATGTAATTTCTTTTATTTTGCTATTCTATCATATTTTTTTTATTTTATCAATTATTTTTTTTTACTTGTCATATTACTTTACTTTTCTCCATATAAATGTATTAAAGTGAATTTAGTACAAACATTTTCTTTAATTTTGAAGGAGGTATATAGATGGAAAATCTAAATCTATATCAAGACATCGCAAAAAGAACAGATGGTGATATTTATGTAGGGGTGGTAGGTCCTGTAAGAACTGGTAAATCTACCTTTATAAAAAAATTCATGGACTTACTTGTCATTCCGAATATTGATAATGAATACAAAAAAGAAAGAGCAAAAGATGAACTCCCACAGAGTGCTGGTGGAAAAACAATTATGACTACAGAGCCAAAATTTGTACCAAATGAGGCAATTGAAATTACTTTAGATAATAATTTAAAATTTAAAACAAGATTAGTTGATTGTGTTGGATATTTAGTAGATAATGCTATTGGATATTTAGAAGATGATATGCCAAGAATGGTAAAAACCCCTTGGTCTGAAGAGGAAATTCCTTTTGAAACTGCTGCTGAAATAGGTACAAAAAAAGTTATTCAAGAACATTCAACTATTGGAATTTTAGTTACAACAGACGGTTCTATAACTGATATCCCTCGTGAAGACTATATTAAAGCAGAAGAAAGAGTTGTAAAAGAATTAAAAGAACTTAATAAACCATTTATAATATTACTTAATTCAGATAGTCCAAATTCTGATTTTGCAAGAGAACTATCTTCAAAATTAAGTGATAAATATGGAACTACAGTAATTCCTATAAATTGTGAAGAGCTTTCTATTGATGATATAAATAATATGTTTTCTAAAATCTTGTATGAATTTCCAGTTGAACAGGTTAACTTTAAGTTCCCTAAATGGATAGATGGTCTTGATTTTGAACATCCTTTAAAATCTGAGTTGTATAATCAAATAAAATCTGCTTTTTGCGATGTTAATGTTTTAAAAGAAGTATCTTCATGTGTTGATAATATAAAACAAACAGAAATAATTGACAATACATCTATTGAAAATATTCAATTGGGTTCTGGTATTGTAAATGTTTCTATTACTTTAAAAGATGAATTATTTTATAAAGTTCTTTCAGAAATTAGTGGTGTTTCTATTGCTAATGAAGGTGATTTATTTAGTATTATATCTGATTTATCAAAAACTAAAAAAGAATATGATAAAATTGCATGTGCACTTGATGAAGTAAATAGAAAAGGTTATGGGATTGTTACGCCTTCTATTGATGAATTAATTTTAGATGAACCTGAAATGGTTAAACAAGGTTCTAGATTTGGTGTTAAACTTCGTGCAAATGCTCCAAGTATACATATGATAAAAGCTAATATACAAACTGAAGTATCTCCTATAGTTGGCTCTGAAAAACAGTCAGAAGAACTTGTTAATTATTTACTTTCTGAATTTGAAAATGATCCTAAAAAAATATGGGAATCAAATATTTTTGGAAAAAGTCTTCATGAACTTGTTAATGAAGGTTTACAAACTAAACTTGCTAAAATGCCAGAAGATGCACAAATTAAATTACAAGAAACTTTGGAACGTATTGTTAATGAGGGAAGTGGTGGTCTTATTTGCATAATATTATAGAATACATTTGAAAAAAACTCCAAGATTTATTAATTAACATTTTTAAAATATTAACTAATAAATCTTGGAAATAATTCACTAAGCTGATTTTAATTCAAGGCGTAACTTATCAGCTATCATTGCTATAAATTCTGAGTTTGTTGGCTTTCCTTTGCTTGCTGAGATTGTGTAACCAAAAATACTTTCAACCGCTTCTTGTTGCCCTCTTCCCCATGCTACTTCTATTGCATGACGAATGGCACGTTCTACTCTTGAAGGTGTAGTTTTAAATCTTTTAGCTATTTGTGGATATAAACTTTTTGTAATTTGATTTATTACTTCTATATCATTAACTACCATAATTATAGCTTCTCTTAAATATTGATATCCTTTAATATGTGCTGGCACTCCCACTTCATGTATAACATTTGTTACAAGTGCTTCTAAATTATCTTCATTTTTTTCTGAATTAACTGGTATTTCAATATATTGTGGTCTAGCAATATCTCTATTCATAATAGTATTTGATTGAGGTTTATTTAATTTCAATTGACGTATTCTTTTAATTAATAATTCAATATCAAATGGTTTTACTACATAATATTTTGCTCCTAAAGATATTGCCCTTTTAGTTATTTCATCTTGTCCTACAGCTGATAACATAATGCAAATTGGTTTTTTTAAAGTGTTTTCATCACTTATTCCTTCTAAAACTCCCAAACCATCCAAATGCGGCATTATTACATCTAATAAAGCTATATCTGGCATGGTATTTTTCATCATATTAACTGCTTCCTTTCCGTCCTTTGCTATTCCTATTACTTCCATATCATCTTGTGCTTCTAAATATTTAGCTAAAGTATTGCTGAATTCTTGATTATCGTCAGCAATTAATACTGTAATTTTGTCCTTCACTACTTTACCCCCTATAATATACTGTTAAAGCAACTTAAAAGTTTATTATATTATAAATAATAATTCTTTTGTACATTAAATTCTATTTTACAAGCATAAAAAAATCAAGATGTATTTCCTTTAGAACTTAAAAGCTTTACATCCCGATTATATTATGATTTTCTTGCAAAATCAATTTTTCTCCACTTTATTTTACAAAACTAGCTTTTTAATATACTTTTTTAAAATATTTTATGCTTAATAAATAATTATTCTTTACTTTAATTTCTTTTTCTTTTAAAACCTTGATTATCTCATCTATTTTACTATTTTCTGCTATTATTTTACAAACAATATTAGTGCTATATTCTACTTTATCTATTAAAACTTTGTTTTTCTTACAAAAATATTGAAGAAAATTAAAAGTATTATAATCTAATTCTATTACTAATTCTCTTCCTTTTGTCATTTCAATTTTTTTAGATTTATCAATGACATCTTTTGTACTTTGTGAATATGCCCTAACTAGACCACCTGTTCCCAATAAAATACCTCCAAAGTATCTTGTAATGACTACCAATATATTACACAAATTATTTTTTTGCAAAATTTGTAGCATAGGTAATCCTGCAGTTCCAGAAGGTTCTCCGTCATCACTTGCTTGTTCTAATAAATTATTATTTTCTATAATTCTATAAGCATAGCAATTATGTTTAGCATCGAAATACTTTTTTCTTATTTTTTCAATTTTATTAATTGCATCTGTCTTGTTTTCTATAAATAATATATGTGCAATAAACTTAGATTTTTTCTCTGTTAATACACTAGTATTTTCTTCTTGAATTGTGTAAAAGTTATCCATTTTTAATCTCATTCCTTTCTCAAGGCACAAATCTGGTTGGAAAAGAATTGTGCTTTTGGCTAGCAAACAATCAAAAAATCAATTTTCTTCACTTCCTGCTACATATCCTGTTGAATAAGCTATTTGCAGATTAAAACCTCCAGTATATGCATCAACATCAATTATTTCTCCAGCAAAAAATAATCCTTTAATTATTTTGGATTCCATAGTTTTAGGATTTATTTCTTTTGTTACTATTCCTCCACTTGTAATTATAGCTTCATCTATTGGTCTAAATCCTTTAATTTCTATACAAAAATTCTTTAGCAAAAATGCTATTTCTTTTTTTTCTTCCTTTGATATATCACATACTCTTTTCTCTGGATTTATTTTACTTTCTCTTATTATTATTGGTATCATTTTTTTAGGAAGTAAATCATTCAAGGAATTTTTATATTGCTTTTTTAATTCTTTTGAAAAATCTCTTTCAATTCTATTTTCTAGTTTTTCTTGTGAAATAGCTGGTTTTAAATCTATTTTTAATATAATTTCATGCTTTTTTAATTTTTCTTCTTTATTTTTATATCTTACTAAATGCGCTGAAGCACTTAAAATTACTGGACCTGAAATTCCATAATGTGTAAATAACATTTCGCCAAAATCTTCATAGATTGTTTTATTTTTAGAAATATCAATTAATTTAATAGAAATATTTTTTAAACTTAATCCTTGCATATTTCTACATTTTTCATTATCATACGCTTCTAAAGGTACTAAAGAAGGATTTGTTTCAGTTGTACTATGTCCTATTTTTTTTGCTAACTCATAACCGTCTCCTGTAGATCCTGTTACAGGATAACTTTTTCCGCCTGTAGCTAAAATTACTTTATCACATAAGATTTTACTTTTTTCTGTTTTTATTCCAATAACTTTTTTATATTTACGTCCATCTTCTTCAACTTCTTCTGTTAGTATTTCTTTTACTTGTGTATTATAAATAATTTTTACATCTCTTTTTTTCAATTCTTTTTTAAAACATTCAATAACATCTTGTGCATTATCTGTAACAGGAAATACTCTATTTCCTCTTTCTTCTTTAAGCTTCAAACCTCTTTCTTCTAGAAATTGTATTATATCTTTATTACTATATTTGTCAAAAGCACTATACAAAAATTTTCCATTCCCTGGTATGTTTTTTATAAAATCTTCTATGGGTAAAGATGATGTTACATTACACCTTCCCTTACCTGTAATTTTCAACTTTTTACCTAATTCTGACATTTTTTCAACAAGAGTTACTTTGTTTCCATATTCTGCTGATTTAATAGCAGAAATCATTCCAGCTGGTCCTCCACCAATTACAATGACATTCATTTACTTTTACTATTTCCTTTCAACACCTTTTTTCATATATTCTATTGCTTTTATTACACCGTATTTTCCATATTCATATGTAAGACCTCCTTGCATATATGCAATATATGGTTCTCTAATTGGTCCATCACAACTAAGTTCTATTGTAGAGCCTTGTGTAAAAGTCCCAGCTGCCATAATAACTTCATCTGAATATCCTCCCATTGGACTTGGCTCAGGCACAACATTTGAATCGATTGGAGAACCTTTCTGTATTCCTTGGCAAAATTTAATTAAATCATTTTTGTTCCCTAATGCTATAGTTTGCACTATATCTGTTCTTATTTCATCATATAATGGATCTACTTTATAACCTAATTCTGATAATATTTTACTTGCAAATATTGCTGTTTTTATACTACTTGCAACTACACTAGGTGCAAAGAATAATCCTTTTAAAAATGCTGTATTTTGATTAAGTGATGGTCCAATCTCTTTTCCAATTCCTGGTGCAGTCAATCTTTCAGCACATAATTCTATTAATTTTTTCTTTCCAGATATATATGCACCACTTGTTGCAATTCCTGCTCCTAAATTTTTCATAAGTGAACCAACTATTATATCTGCTCCTACATCAGTTGGCTCTTTTTCTTGAACAAATTCTCCATAACAATTATCTACCATTATTATAACTTGTTTATTAACTTTTCTTATTTCATTTATTACTCTTTCTATTTTTTCTATTGTTATACTTTTTCTTGTAGAATATCCTCTAGATCTTTGTATTTCTATTAATTTTATATCTTTTTTTTCTACTCTTTTTATAATTTTTTCTATATCAAAGTCATTATCTATTAAGTCTATTTGTTCATATTTTATTCCCAAATTTGAAAGTGAACTTTCGCTCTTTTCTTCTCCTATACCTATTACTGTTTGTAAAGTATCATAAGGTTCTCCTGAAATACTTAGCATTATATCATTTGGTCTTAATAGTGCAGACAGTGTAACTGCTAAAGCATGTGTTCCTGATATCAATTGTGCTCTAACTAGACTGTCTTCTGTATTAAATATTTGAGAATATATTTCTTCAATTTTATTTCTTCCTGCTTCATCTATACCATATCCATTTGAACTATATAAATGTTGTTCTGATAAGTTTTTTTCTTGGAATGCTTGTATAACCTTTAGACTGTTTTTTTCACAAATTTTTTCTACTTTTTTAAATATTGGCTGTATTTCTTGTTCTACTTTTTTTACTAATTCTTCTATTTCTACGTAATTCATTTTTAATATCTTTCCTTTCTTTTTTATATGATAATGACTTTTCCAATGCAAATTGCTGTTAGAACAAAATCGACATGATTTTAATACTTTAACTAACATGTCGCGTCTTTGTCCGCGCGCCAATTTTACGCAAGGAAAATTGTGTGCATTATTAAAGTGAACCAACTTTCATACAATATTAAATTATCACTTTCGAATTATATAAATTTTCTAACAAAAATACCTTAAAATTATAGTTTTAAGGTATTCTCGTTTTTATTTGTCTAATTCTTTTTTATTAAAGTTTTAAATTACAAATTTCTTAATTAATACTAATCCTCCAGCTATTGTAATTAATATTGTTAATCCTAAACCTACATATAATTTTGCTCCACCTGTCTTTATTCCTAATAATACTGGTGCTGTATCTATATCATCTTCGCCTTCTTTTTTGTTATCTGGTGTAGAGTCTCTGTCTGGAACATCTTTGTCATTAAAGTCTTCAGAAATTTCTGCTGTATTTGTTTTTAGCCCTATATTATCTGCTCCATTAATCCATGTAAGAATAACTTCAACAGTTGTGCTTTCTCCTGGATTTAATAATGTTCCCTCTAATTGTTTTGTAGAAATTACATTATTTCCTTCGTCTGTCCAATTTGGATTATCTTCACTATTGAATTTTAGTCCTTCTGGGATATAGTCAGTGATTTCTTTTACATATCCTGGTATATCACCTTCATTTGTAACTTTAATTGTATATCCAAATTTTACTGTTACTTTATTAATTTTCTTTCTATCAATTTCTATTTTTACTATAGGTTCTGGATTTTCATCTCCAGTATGTCCTGTTTGTGTTATTGTTTCTTTTCCGTCTTCAATAACAATTGTTTTGCTTACAAATTTTTTCAAAGCTAAGTCAAAATATTGTACTTTTATTTTTTCTTGATCTTGATCGTCTTCTCCTTCATTCCATTCATCTGGAGTTGAGTCAATATCATCTACTGGATCGCCTTCTGAGTTTGCATCATCTGTAATTTGTGCTGAATTTATAACAATTTTATCTGTACTTTCTATATTTCCAACTTTAAATGCAATTTTTACATCTTTTGAACTTGGATTTGTTCCTTCTACTATTTCTGCGTTTTTATCGAATGCTTCAAGTAAGTTAGATACCCCTTCATTCTCGTCCTCTACTTCTTTAGATAATATTTTAGTTTTTACTTTTACCGCTTTTGATACATCTGTTGTTTCATTACCTTCTTCATCATACATTTTCCACATGTTAGCAATATTAGTTTCGTTTTCTGGCAAGAATTCTAATCCTTCTGGAATATCATCTTCTATTTCTTGTGCATAACCTGCTGTTTCTCCTTCATTATATACTCTTATTGTATATGTAACTATATTTCCTTCTGCAACTTCTACAGGCTCTTTATCATGCTCATAAGTTATTTTTCCGTCTTCATATTTTACTGTTGGAATTCTTGTAGTAATTTCTTTGTTATCTACTGCTGTAATGAATTTTCTTAAAGCTAAGTCAAATGATTGTATTTTTACTTTTTCAAAATCGTCATCATCTTGTTGTCCTGGAATGTATTCTCCTACTTCATCATCTTTATAATTTGGTAACTCTTCATCTGTAGGAATTTCTACATTTCCTGGTTGAGAATCTCTATCTGTTATAGGTTCTTTTTTTTCATTTTGATATTCTGTTATTTCTGCAATATTTGTAATTGCTTCTCCTGCCTTTGCATCATCTTTAATTTTGCAAAGAATAGGAACTTCTTTGTATGATAATACAATTTCTCCTTCTTCATTTGTAGAAATTTTATTTATTAAAGAATTCTCTAAATATCTTGTAGTTACTGTTCTTCCGTCTTCACTTACTGTCCAACCATAATTTTCATTAAATTCTCCTTCTACGAATTCTAAATATGGTGGTAAATTATCAGTAATTTCTGCTGCATATCCGTCTAAATCACCTTCATTATATGCTCTAAACATATACACTATTGTATTTCCTTTTTGAACACTAACTGGTTGTTTTGGTTGACTATATGTTGCTGTTGATATTATTTTACCGTCTTCTCCTTCTTTATTTAACATAGATGTGTCTACTATTGGAGCTCTTGTATATGTTCCGTCTTCTTCTTTAAGATAATCTGATTCTTGTATATCTTCACTTGTTCCAACTGCCACTATAAATTTTCTTAAAGCTAAGTCAAATGATTGTAATTTGCAAATATCATAATCTTCATCATCTTCATATTTTTTCCATTCTTCTGTACTAGAATCTCTGTCATTTACTTCATTTCCATCTTTATCTTCATCTTTTGTTATTGCTGCTTCGTTTCTAATTGTTGTTCCTGTTACATCTTCTGATATTACTTTTAATATAACTGATACTTCTTTATAACTTATTTCTTGTTTTTCTTTATCAAATGCTTTTATTAAGTTTTCTTCATCAACACTGTTTTCTTTTGATAGATAATCGGTTGAAATTGTTTTTAAGTCTTCTCCTAATGTCCAGAACATAGATTGGTTAAATTCAATTGCTGCTTTTTCCTCTTCTGTATAAGTTGTATCATTTTGTAATTCTTCTCCTGTTTTTTCATCCCATACAAAAGCTAATCCTTCTGGTATATCTTCAGTTATTTCAGATGCATAACCGTCAATATCTCCTTCATTATATACTCTAAATGTATATTTTATTAAGTCTCCTTTTTTTACTCCTACAGGTTCTTTTGATACTGTATAATCTGCTGTTGTTATTGTATTTCCGTCTTGATCTTCTGTATTTAAATTTGAAGTATCTACTTCTTGTATTCTATCTGGAACTTTTACAGAATTTACTTCTGCTATATATTTTATTAATTTTAAGTCAAATTCTTTTGGTAATACTGATATTTTTTCAAAGTCATCATCATCTTCTTGACCTTTATAGAAATATGTGCTATCTGTTTGATCTTCTTTATTTGATGTACTTCCTTTATATTCTGATATATTATCTTTATTTACGTCTGGTGTTGTACTTGGTTTTGAATCTACATCATATCCGTCTTGATTTGTTATTACTGTTCCGTCCTCATCTATAAATTCAGAAATCCATGCCACATTTGTCAATGTATGTTTTTGTGCTAAATTTGAAATATCTACTGTACATTCTATTTCTATTGTTTCTGAACTTAAATTTCCTTCTGTATATGCATTTATATTATCAGTTCCTGTTTTTGTTATTGTAATTTTATTTGTTGCTTCATCATAATCTGCTGTGTATCCAGCTGTTTTTATTTCTTTAAACTTTAATCCTGTTGCTAATTGATCTACTATTTTTGATGCTCTTGCTGCTTTTTCTCCTTCATTGTATATTGTTAAATTGTATGTAATTACATCTCCATTTTCTGCTACAACTGGATCTTTTCTATGTTTATATGTTGCTGTTGTTCCTGTTTTTAATGTTGATTCGTCTACAACTGGTATTCTTGAGTTAGCTATTTCTGTACCATTTATTTTTGTTATATATTTTCTTAAAGCTAAGTCTGATTGTTTTTCAACTCCTACTGTTAATGTTGTTGGTTGTTCAACATCTTCTTTTTCAACTAATATAACTGGTTGTTCTTGTTTATTTGTTTCTGATACATATAATGTAGCTTTTGTTGTACTATATTTAACGTTCATTGTTACTTTTACTGATGTAACTTGATCTTTTTGGATTCTTACATAAAAATCTTTTCCTACTAAATCTTTTATAGTTTTGTCTGTTGCTTCTGCTTTGTTTTCATCTAAT
Source organism: uncultured Clostridia bacterium (assembly GCA_944386355.1). Taxonomy (GTDB): domain Bacteria; phylum Bacillota; class Clostridia; order TANB77; family CAG-508; genus CAG-269. The sequence goes on along the minus strand of CALXAU010000020.1, from coordinate 4,809 downwards.
AATGTATAGTTCGATATTTCTGAATTGTTTTGATCTTTTATTGAAAATTCTAATTCATATGGCATATCATTATTTTTTGTTATGTGCATAGGTCCAACTATATAGTTTTCACCTTGTTCTTCCATAGTTAATGTTGTTTTTTCAACTGTAACAGGTATTCCAGCAGTTGTACTATTTTCATATTTGCTTGCATTTGTTTTTGCTGTATCAATTAAATATTTATATAGCTGTTCTGCTTGTAATTGTCTTTGTTCCCCTGAATTTGTTCTACCATTTACTGCTTCTGATGCTTCATATGAACTTAAACTAGTATAATCTGTACCATTTGTTGTGTAATTTAACCAACCTGTTTTATTATATTTATCATATTTGCCTATTCCTTCTTCATCTGGATATTCTCCATAGTTTGTGTAATACCATATAGCAGCTTGTTGTACGGCCTTTATATCATCATCTGTTAATGAAAAGTCCCATGCTCCTTTATCTATTCCAGCAGATGTTAATAAAGCTTCTTTTTGTTCTTCTGTTGATACTCCTGGAAGGTATAATAAATCTACCATAGCTAATAAATGGTTATAGTAACCTCCATTTACTAATTCTTCTAAAACTGTAGCATGTTTTGCAATTTCTTCTCTTTCTGTTTTTAAATCAAATGCCAAATTATATGTAGCTCTTTTATGAGTATCTGAAAAACCAACTCCTGCTTTTACACAATAATAATTTCCTTCTGTTGGATCATTTGAACTTTCTGTGGTATATTTTACTATATTCCATATTTTTGCAGCTCTTGCTGTTGCTGGATCTGATCCATTAGATTTAGGATCTCCAATTGCATATCCTATATTTGGAGTGGATAGTGTTCTTATTTCTGTAACTCCTAAATATATAGGTGAAATTGATTTTGCATAAGACATATTTTGAGCTAATATAAATGTGCATAATATAGCTACTATTATTCCAAGCAAATATTTTTTAATTTTCATATTTTTACGCTCCTTTTATTTTTATTTGTCTATGTACATTTTACTACTTATAAATTTTTAGTCAATAGTACATTTTGGCTATTTTTTTGTACTTGATGTGAATTAATTTTTATATATTTACGGAAATACTTGTTCCTTTATATATAAAAATTTTTTTATTTTTACATTACAATTATATTACATTTTTGTTACAAAATCAATATGTTACATAAATTTATGTTTTATTTTTTTGCTGTTCCCTAAGGTTTTCTGCTCATAATTTTTATCAATTGAAATTATTTATTTAAATTCATAATAAGAACAAATAGGAAAATTATTGTGCGTATCAATGTAAATTAACCTTTTTGTAAAAGGAAAATTTTGTATATGTTTTTCATATTTAATTATAAATTTCCATATTATTAAAATAGAGGTATTTTAGTTATGAAATTTAAATTTTTTAATTTTATTTTAATTCTTTTTATTTTTATTTTTTGTTTATCTCAATACTGTTTTGCTGATGATCTTTCTACTGATACTTCTGAGCAATTAGATATTGAGAATTTAGAAAAAGAGGTTTATGCAGAAGTATCCTCTTCTGTTGAGAATACTCTAAATTTAAATTCAAGAGCCTGTGTTGTGATTGATCGTGCTTCTAATTCTATTTTATTTGAAAAAGATGCTTTTTCAAAAAGAAAAATGGCTTCAACGACAAAAATTATGACCGCATTAGTTGTAATTGAAAATTCAAATTTAAAGGATGTTGTAGAAGTTTCCAAAAAAGCTGCTAATACAGGAGGATCTCGTTTAGGTTTAAAAAGTCGGAGATAAAATAACAGTTTCAGATTTACTTTATGGTCTTATGTTATGCTCTGGGAATGATGTAGCAGTTGCTCTTGCAGAATATGTTGGTGGTAGTGTAGAGGGGTTTGCAGTTTTAATGAATGAAAAAGCAAATTCTTTAGGTCTAAAAAATACTCATTTTGTAACTCCTCATGGTCTAGATAATGATGAACATTATACTACTGCGTATGAACTTGCTATACTTTCTAACTATGCATTAAATAATAAAGTTTTTTCAAATATTGTTGGAACAAAAAATTATACAGTTAATATCAATGGCTATTCAAAAGCATTATCAAATACAAATGAATTATTGGGGAATTTAAATGGTGTTTACGGAATAAAAACAGGATTTACTAATGGGGCAAATAGATGTCTTGTTACTAGCTGTAAAAGAGATAATTTAGATATAATTTGTGTTGTTTTAGGTGCAGATACAAAGAAATTTAGAACTTCTGATAGTATTAAGCTAATTAATTATTGTTTTACCAATTATGAAGTAGTTAATATAAAAAAACTATTAAATGATAAATTTAATAAGTGGAAGGAAAATAATTCTAATTATTTTTCTATTTTAAAAGGTAATTCTAATTTTGTAGAAATTTCTTTGGAAGATTTAAAAACTCCTAATATTCCCATTAAGAAAAATTTAATAGATAAATTAGATTTTATTTTTGATTGTAAATCATATATAGAAGCTCCTTTATTTCAAAATACTGTATTAGGTGAAGCAAAAGTGCTTCTAAATGATGATATAGTTGTTACTACTAATATTTTATCTAATAACAGTATAAAAAAGAAAAATATTATTGATTATTTTTATTCTTTTATGAAAAATTATCCTTCTTATTTTTCAAATCTTATATATTAATTATATAATTATAATATTAGTATTTTTATTTGTATCACATGCTACAAAATATTTCTATATAAATATTTTGTAAATAATGATCTAATACTAAAACTAACTTTTTTATCTAAAACTTAATATATTTTTCTCTATTACATCAGAACAAAAGCGACATAATTAAATTCTTTAACCTTTTATCTTAGTTGCATGTCGTGTCTTTGTTCGCGCGCCAATTTTACGCAAGTAAAATTGTGTACATTGATTGCTGTTATATGAAAATCTTCAATTTTTCCTATAACAGAACAAAAGCGACATGATTTAATTCTTTAACTTTTTAGCTTAGTTATATGTCGCGTCTTTGTTCGCGCGCCAATTTTGCGCAAGTAAAATTGTGTGCATTGATTGCTGTTATAGGAAAATCTTTGATTTTTCCTATAACAGAACAAATCGGAAAGCCTAATAAATTGCACAAATTTTAAGGCTTTCCGATCTATTATATTATTCTTTTTATTTTAAACATTATCTTTTATGTAGTCAACTACATCTCCTACTGTAACAACTTTTTCTGCATCATTATCTGGTATTTCTATATCAAATTCTTCTTCAAGAGCCATAACTAATTCTACTATATCAAGAGAATCAGCTCCTAAGTCATCTATGAAAGATGCCTCCATTGTTACTGATGTATCAGCAACACCAAGTTGTTCTACTATAATTCCTTTAACTTTTTCAAAAATTTCTTCTGAACTCATTGCCTGCGAGTTCACCTCCTCTCATAAATGCAAATATTTTTCATTTGTTGCTAATTTCATTTATATTATATGTTTTTATTTTTGTCAAGTGTTATATATAATTATTTTCATTTTATACCACCTATTCAGTTACAAGTCATATCTGTATTTATGTTTTGTATATTATTTGTTTTTTTCATTGTTTTTTTGAGAACATTCTTGTATCATTTTTTCTACTGCTTTATTTTCAACAAATTTTTCTGCTTGAATGATGGTATATTCAAATAATATTTCATCACTACTACCATGTGCTTTTACTACAGGCTTTTTTACTCCCAAAAATAAAGCCCCTCCATATGATTTATAATCCATTGTTTTACTAAATCTTTTAATAGCAGGCATAGCAGGTATTGCAGCAATTTTAGATAATATATTTTTAGTTAAACTTTCAGTAAGTGTTCTTTTTACAAATTTTCCTAAACCTTCTGTAGCTTTCAAAAATACATTTCCTGTAAATCCGTCTGTTACTATTGCATCAATTTTTCCTGAAAAAGCATCTCTTCCTTCTACATTACCTACAAAATTTATGTTTAATTCTTCTGATTTTTCTTTTAATAATTTATATGCTTCTTTTGTTAATTCATTACCTTTAGTTTCTTCTGTTCCTATATTTAATAATCCTATTGTTGGATTTTCAATTCCAAAAGTATTTCTTAAATATATACTTGCCATTTGTGCAAATTGTAGTAAATTAATAGGTTTACAATTTGTATTTGAACCAGAATCAATTAACAATAACTGGCTTTTATATGCTGGTAAAATTCCAGCTAATGCTGGTCTATCTATACCTTTTATTCTACCTACAATTAATGTTGCTCCTGTTAATAAAGCTCCTGAATTACCAGCTGAGATAAATACATCTCCTTCATCTTGCTTTAGCATATTAAATCCTACTACCATTGAAGAATCCTTTTTATGTTTTATTGCTACTGTTGGAGTTTCTTCCATTTCTATTGATTCAGTTGCATTTTTTATTGTTAATCTATCTGATATTTCTTTTGTTTCTTTTCCTGTAAATTTTTTGATTTTGTCTCTAATTATTTCTTCTTTTCCTATAAGTACAATTTCAGCTTTTACTTTATTTACTGCATTTATTGCTCCTTTTATATTAGCATCTGGTGCATTGTCTCCACCCATTACATCTAATAGTATCTTCATGTTGTTTTTATCTCTCCTTATTAGTTTATTTATATAGTTTATTAATGATATAGATATTTTATTATTATTCTTTATAAAAATCAATAGTTTTTTTAAATTTACTAGAGTATGGTTACTAGTTAATGATTTTGCTTAATTATATTTACAACTACACTCTTATTTTATCTATTAGAAAATCAAAATTAGTTTCTAATATAGAACAAAT
>CALXAU010000019.1 GCA_944386355.1 uncultured Clostridia bacterium | reverse complement strand
CTTCAATTCAGAGATATTTTCTTCTTTCATAGTTGAATTTATTGTAACTATTGGTTCTATTAAATTTATCTGCTTCATTTCAGATACTATAGCTTTCATGCTTTTACCTGCTGAAGGTGCCCATGAACCATTTTCTACAATTCCAATAGTTCTATTTTGATAATTTCTATCTTTAATTGCATTTAAGAAATGTGCCATAGGTGGAAAAACTCCTGCATTATAACTAGAAGCTGCAATAATCATTTTGTCATAAGAAAAAGCATCTGATACTGCTTTAGCCATATCATCTTTTACTAAATCACATATAGCTATATTTTCAATATTTTTTTCTTTTACAATATTTAATAATTCCTCTGCTACTTTTTTTGTATTTCCATAAATAGAAGCATATGCTATGAAAATTCCTTTTTTTTCTGGAATATATTTACTCCATATATCATATTTATTAATATAATACTCTAAATTTTCTTTTAATATAGGACCATGTAATGGGCAAATCATTTTTATTTCTAAAGAAGATAATTTATTTAATATATTTTGGACTTGCATTCCATATTTTCCAACAATTCCAAAATAATATCTTCGTGCTTCTTCTACCCATTCATCAGAACTATCCATTTTTCCAAATTTTCCAAATGCATCTGCTGAAAATAAAAGCCCTTCTAATTGTTCAAATGTTAGCATTACTTCAGGCCAATGAACCATTGGAGCCATAAAAAATTGCAATGTATGTTTTCCAATATTTAATGTATCTTTATCTTTTACTTCTACTTTCCTATCATCTATGTTTATATTATCAAAGAAATTTGGTAACATTCTAAAAGTTGTAGCATTGCCTACGATTTTCATTTCAGGATATTTATTTGCTAATAAACCTATATTATATGAATGGTCTGGCTCTAAATGAGAAATTATCAAGTAATCTGGCTTTTTTCCTTCTAATTCTCTTTCTATATTATTTATCCATTCATCTGTTACATTTTTGTCAACTGTATCTAATATTACGTTTTTTTCATCTTTTATAATATATGAATTATATGCCATTCCATTTGGTATTGAATATTGCGACTCAAATAATTTTTCACTTTCATCACTTGCACCTATATATTTTATTGAATTTGTTATTTCTATATCTTTCATTATATCTTACCTTCTTTCTTTTTTAGATATTTTAGCATATTGTTATAATATTATCAACTTATGTTTTATCAAAAATTGTTTTCATCACACCTTGTTCTATTAATGTAGCAAAAATATTTTTTAGTATAATTAAAACTATTGGTCCTATAAGCATACCAATAATTCCTATTAATTTAAAACCAGAATACATTGCAATTAAAGTAAAAATCGGATGTACACCAATATTTTTACTAACTAATCTAGGTTCTAAAAACTGACGTGAAATTGACATCACTATTAATAAAATTATTATTGAAATTCCTAATGTTAATTCTCCATTTATCCCACATATAATTGCCCAAGGAATCATAACTGTTCCTGAACCGAAGTATTGGAAGTGCATCTACAAATCCTATAAAAATTGCCATTAATAAAGGATACTGTATTTTAAATCCAACAAATTTTAATATATATAATCCTATTAGTGATACTATAAAAGAAACCAATACTAGTGTAGCCTCTGCTTTTAAATATCCACCTAATGTTTTAATTAAATCTCTCATATGTTTTCCTATTTTTTTAACCCAAATTTCTGGAAGATGATGTTCTACTTGATCTAATATATATACTTTATCTACACATATAAAATATAGTGCAAGTATTGTTATACCAAAACAGATAAATATTTCTGGAAGTGATGTAACTATATTTATAAGTCCTGTTAATGCTTGTTTAAGCCAGGTTGATATAGTATTTAATACACCTTCTGTTGAATTTTGTATTACATTTAATATTTCATCTGATAATTTTATTTTATCTAAATTAATACTGTTTGTAATATTTTGAAATTGAGTATAAGCTTTATCAAAATAATCATTTACACCTTGTAGTAATTTAGAAGCTTCTGAAAAAATTGTAACAATTCCCCAAGTTAATCCTCCAAGTATTATTGCAGATACTATAATAAAAATTATAATTGCACTTAATTTTCTAGTTAATTTTAACTTTTTCATTATCCATTTTATTGCAGGTTCTATTATCAAAGATATAATAAAAGCCACTAAAAATGGCATATAAAACACTGATATTTTAAATGTAAGATAAATTCCTAAAATACTTATTGCAAGATATAATATTCTTTTTAGAACTCTTGTCCAATATGAAATATCAACTATCATATGATATAAAACCTCCTTATATATTATATGTAAAATTTTCTAATTTATACATTTGTTGTAACAGAACAAATCGGAAAGCCTTAACATTTGTACTAATTTTATATTTTCTCTTTGGCTTTTAAGTAAATTTGTTCTGCGCCAAATTTATGAAATAAATTAAAGTTGATATACATATTAAAGAGTTTCTTTAATATGTATATCAACTACTAAAGCTAAAGAGAAATTTACAAAAATGTATATAATAATAATTATAATTTATAACTTTTATTATTATTCTGCATTCTTTTTATTTCCATTACATTCACATATATTTTCTATTGTTGTACAAACTTCTTGTTTTCCTAATTCTTTATCAAATTGTGCTAAATCACCTAATGTTAGTATTCCTATTACATTTTTATTATTATCACAAACAGGTAATCTTCTAATTTGATTATTTGCCATTTTATTCTGTGCATTAGTCATATCGTCATCTTCTTTACAAAAACATACATTACATGTCATAATATCACTAATTGGAGTTTGTTTTACATCTTTATCGCATGCTATACTTCTTAAAATAATATCTCTATCTGTTACAATACCACAAAGACAATTATTATTATCACATACAGGTATAGAACCAATATGATTTTCACTCATTAGTTTTGCAACTTCATATACTTTTGTTTCTGGTTTTACACAGCAAACATCTTGACACATACATTCTTTAACTTTCATTTAATTTACCACCTTTCAAAATTTCCCAAATATTACAAATTCACAATTATACTTATGTCTTGTATATTAACTAATAATATATCCTTCTTAAAACAGTGAATTGTAATTCTCAAATATATTTTTTGTTTTTTTATAAAATATATTCAAATTTTTTTTTGAAAAAATGGTAAAATTTGTTTTTTAAAATTCGTATATATCAAAATCATTTTCAAAACTTCTTGGGCTAATTGGTGGTCTCATTCCTGGTCTATTTCCTGGTCCTCCTGGAAATGGTGGTCTAGGAGGACGTGGTGGCATTGGTGGTCTGTTTCCTCCTGGAAAAATTGGTCTTCCAAGTAATTCTCTAATTAATAATATTCTTATTAAATCTCTAAGCCCTCTATTTATAGGTCTTGCTTGCCTATCTTCTTTAACTTTTGAAACTTCTTCTTTTGAAATTGATTTAGAATTTTCTTTTACTTTAACTTCTCCCCTATTTTGAGCTTTGTCTGCTGAAACCTCACTTTTTCTTACATCATTTTCTAAGTTAATTGTTATATTAATTTCATTATTTCCTTCTATTGCAGAATAAATCTCTTCTGTTAAATCTTCAACTAATTCTCTCGATACTGGTCTTGTGTTTGTCATACAAGCTTTATTAACCATTGGATATATAATTTTATATATTTCTGGGTAACAATCTTCAAGCTCACTATTTGAATTTTGCCTATATGTTTGGCTATATGAAGTATTATATCCATACATTTGATTATTTTCAAATGATTGTTGCATAGGATATCCCAAAATACTTCTTATGTATTGTTCATAACTATCTGAATACATAAAAAAACCTCCTTACAATTTTAGTTTATATTATGTAAAAAGGTTTTATTTTGTTACTTATAATTCATTAACTAACTTTTTAAAAATTTTTCCTCTTTCTACTGCATTTTTAAACATATCAAAACTTGCACTTGCAGGAGAAAAAAGTACTATTTGACCTGATTTTGCATTTTTATTTGCTGTTTGTATTGCTGAATTTATATCTTCGCACATGTAAATATCTAGTGTTTTATTTTCTTTTTCTAACTCCTGTTTAACTACATCAAAAATTTTGCCTGAAGTTTGCCCCATTAAAACCAAAGTTTTTACTTTATCTATTATTGGTTTTGCAATAGGAGTATAATCTAAGTTTTTATCATATCCTCCTGCTATTAAAACTATTTCTTCTTTAAAAGCATTTAACCCAGCAATAGTTCTTGTTGGAGACGAACTTGCAGAGTCATTGTACCAGTCTACACCATCTATATTTCTAACAAATTCTATTCTATCAGAAACAGGATGAAAACTTTTTACTGCTGTTACAATTGTATCCATATCAACTAAAGAACTTGTTGCAGCAATTGCAGCACATATATTTTCATAATTATGTACTCCTTTTAAAAACAAATCATTGGTATCTAGTAAATGTTTTCTTAATTTATCTTCACATTCTTTTATTTTATCTTCATCTACTATATATCCATTATCTAATTTTTCTTTACTACTAAAAAATATTGTTTTGCCTTTTGCTTCTTTTTCACAATTTCTAGTTATTTCATTATCATAATTTAAAATTAATGTATCTTCTTCATTTTGATATTTGAAAATATTTTTTTTAGCATTTATATATTCTTCATAATCTTTATGAATATTTAAATGATTTGGTGTTATATTAGTAATAACTGAAATGTTTGGACTAACTTGCATTCCCATTAATTGAAAACTACTTAGTTCTAGTACAATAATATCTTCTGGTCTCATTAAATTTAATTTTGTGAAAAGTGGTATTCCTATATTTCCACCTAAATATGTTGAATATCCAGCTTGTTTTAATATATGATTTATTAAACTAGTAGTAGTAGTTTTGCCGTCGCTTCCTGTAACTCCAATAATTTTTCCAGGGCACATTTCCATAAGCATTTCTATTTCAGTTGTTACAATTGCTCCTCTATTTGCTTCTTGTTCAAGTTCTGGAACGGTTGGCAAACAACTAGGTGCTCTAAATATTAAAGCAAAACCTTTTAATTTTTTAAGATAGTTTTTACCAAGTGAAAAAGAAAAAGAATATTCTGTTATTTTATTTACTATTTCTTTGGGAATTTCTTCAATTGTTTTTTCATCAAATACTGTAACTTCTGCTTTTTTCTCATGTAGATAATCTAATAATGGTATATTACTAACTCCTAAGCCTATTACTGCAACTTTTCTAAATCTAATGTATTCTTCAAATTCTTTTAATTTTTCATTTTCAAATTCCATTTTTACACATTCCTTTCTTAAAGCACAAATCTGGTCGGAAAAGTATAAGCTAATTATTTTATTCTCTTCCTATAAAATATTATGTCTTTTTAATTTTATTTTATGAAGATATTTTCTAAATGTTTATTTTTTGTCATTATATCATAGTACTTTTTATAAATCTACTATTAAAATCATAGAATTTTTATACTTTTTAATTAGAATTTGTTTGAAGATAAGTGAATTATTGAATATTTATTAAATTTTTTGGTTACAATATTTTTAGTTAAGAATGGAGGTGCTATCTATGAGCAAAAATAAAGAAAATAAAAAGAATAATAACAATAAAAATAGCCAAAACAATAATAACAACGAAAAACAAAACAATAATAATTGCTAATTAATAAGTATAAAAGAACAAAAGCGACATGATTAAATCCTTTAACTTTTTAGTTTAGTTGCATGTCGCGTCTTTGTTCGCGCGCCAATTTTACGTAAGTAAAATTGTGTGCATTGATTGCTGAAATAGGAAAATCTTCGATTTTTCTTTTGAAAATAAAAATATATAATATTTGTTTTCACTTTGTATTGATAAACTAAAAAGTTTCATATTGTTTCCTATAACACAAAAAAGTAGAAGATAAATAATGCTAACTATTAAAGATTATTGTATAGCATTTATCTTCTACTTTTCACTTACAATTCATAAAAAATGAAATATATCATTTGATAATATACAAAATATATGTACAACTGTAAATATAATATTTATTTGGATTCTAGATATTATTAAACAAATTTTTTATTGCTTTTTTCCTAATTCTTTGTATCGCATTATCTACTGATTTTACTGGAGAATTTAACTTTTGAGCAATAGTTATATAACTTTCTCCATTTACAAATCTATTTAATACTTGTTTTTCAAAATTACTTAAAGATTTATCTATAGCATTTTCTACTTCTGTAAAATATTCTTTTCTAGTAATAAGTTCTAACGGATCTTCTACTGTTTTATTTTGGAATATTTCTATTAATTCACTACTATTTTCTTCTTCATTTTCATAAGCATTTATATTTAAAGATAGTGATGAATTTAAAGGCTGATGTTTTTGCCTATTTGAACTTTTTATTGCAGTTATAAGTTGTCTTTCAATACATATATTTGCAAATGTTTTAAATGAATTAGCTTTTTGAGAATCAAAGTTTTTTATAGCTTTAAAAAGTCCTATCATTCCTTCTTGCATTATATCTTCTTTTTCTGCACCTATTATAAAATATTTTCCTATTTTTGAATTTACTAAATCTTTATACTTATTTAATAAATATGATAATGCTTCTTCATCACCATTTTTTATATAATCAATTATATCCTCATCTGATTTGTTTGTGTATTTATCTGTTGAGTAATAAATATTTTCTTTTTGCATGTGATTTTTTAGTACCTCCGAATAGTTTTATAACTGTTTTAAGTAATTGGCTCTTAATAATTATATCTACTAAAAATTTTAAAGTCAATGTTTTTATCTTATATTTGTAATAATTCTTTAATTAATTGCCAAACGTTTTCATCTTCCATATCTTTTTCCCAAGAAGCGACTCCACCTAATTTATATTTTGATATAAGTGATAATTTTTCTTTAATAGATTCTAAATCTTCTATCCATATTTTTTTAATATTACCATTGTTCTCAAATTCTACATAATTTTGTTTTAGTTTATCATCCCATTGTTTTTCTATGCCTTCTGGTATGTTAGAATCTATTCTATTCATTGGTATAGCAGGGTTACTTATTACTTTTCCTTCTGAATCTTCAGTCCATACTCTTGTATAAAAAGGAATTCCTAAAATTATTTTTTCTGTTTCTATTTCTTCAGTTTCTATAAATTTAATGACACCTAATTCTATCCAGTCAAATCCTGCTGTTGTACCAGATTTATTACTTGATGCCCCATATTCATCATATGCCATAAATATAATATAGTCTGCTACATCTCCTATTACATGCCTATCAAAGCATTGAGACCATGTTTCTGAACCGTCAGGTGCTGTTACATCTACAGATGTAACCATTCCTATCTCCTTTAGTCTAGGAGTTAATTCTATAATAAACCTAGAATATAAGTCTATATCTTCTTTTTTCATATTTTCAAAGTCTATATTTATACCGTCCAAATCATATTTTATACAACTATTTACTATGTTCTCTATTAGTTCTTGCCTTTTATTAAAACTATTCATTATTTCAGATGTAACTGAAAGCATTCCTTCTCCTGCATTAGATACCATAGGCCATACCTTATAACCATTGCTATGAGCCCAATTAATATAGTTTTCTCCTGCTTGTCCAACATTTTCATTATATTCTCCATTCTCATCTATATAGAAGAATGAAGGAGATACAACATTTACTCCGTCAATACTTGTATTACTTCTATCTGGTGCACTAGCAACTTCTGAAAAATAATCCCAAACTAAATTTACTTTTCCTTCTATTTGTTTTTTTTCTTCAATATCTTCTCTAACTGTAATTTGATTTGTTAATTTATTTGATTTTATATATCCAATTTTACCATTTTCTGTTCGTACTCTTGTATAACCATTTTCTGTTTCAGATATTACTACAACATAACTACCTTTTTCGACTCTATCAACAGTTTTTGAAATAAATTTCGTAGAAGATTTTATACTAGAATTTTTAGCAACAGTTGCTTTTTTCTGCTCATTTTCTATAGAATCCATTGTTATAACTTTTGTAGAATCTATTTTATCTATTTCTATTCCATAAACATCTTTCATCTCTGAAATTGGTAAATATATTGTATCATTCGCTTTTATTGCATGTGCATATATATTTTTTTGAGAATTATTTATATTTATTACATTATTTTCAAATCCTATTGTTGCAATTTTATTGTTATATGTTGTTACAATTTGATTATTTTCTGGATCTTCATATATGTACTTGTCAAAAAAATTACCTATATCTTGCTTAGATAAATATATTATATCATCTTCTATTATAATGTCTTTTTTTAGATTTGATGTTACATTCTTATTATTAATTACTAAATTCATTGTTTTATTTTTATCTAGAATTATATACTCATTTGCAATTAAGGCACTTATCATTAGTACTATAAAAATAATTATGCAAAAAAATACTTTTAATATCTTTTTTTTCTTTTTTTGAACATTTTCTCTTGTTATTCTTTTTCCATTCATTGGCATTTTTCCTTTCTTTTTTGTATATTTTGTATTTTAGCATAAGTATTTTTATAAATCAATATTGTTTCAAATTTCTTAATTCTTTTTTTCTAATATCAGAAATTCTGTATGATTCTATAGCCTTTTGAATGGATTTATTTTTTGTAAATTTATCCAACTTAGTTTTTGTTAAGAATTCTACTGTTTCTTCATAAAAATATACAAGACATTTTGACAAAAGCCATGCAATAGCCATTTTTACATAATATTCTTCGTTATAAATATTTTCTAATTTAGAAAATATTTTATCTAAATATTGCTGTTCAACATAATAATCTAATAGCATAACAACATAAAATCTAATCTCAAACTCTCTTTTTGACTCTGAATAAATTTGAATAAAATCCCACATTTCTTGTTTATATTTTTTGGTTATTTTTAATCCTGAGCAAAAAGTATCACAAATTGCCCAATTATCTATCTTAGGAACAAAATTTCTAATATATTCTTGAATTTTATATATATCCTTATTCTTTATACTTCCAATCAAAATTCCTTGTAACATTTTTTCTTCATAATATTCATTATCTATCTCATTTATTAAAATTTCTGGTTCATATGTTTTTATTAATTCTTCTGCATATTTTTTTAATACAGGTATTCTTACTCCTAATATGTTATTTACATTTGGGCACAATTTAGATTGGAATTTTTTAAATTTTTCTTCTGATAATTCTTTTAATCTGTTTTTTATCTCTTTCTTCATGTTATTGCCTTTCATTTGGATTTAGTGTATTTGGTGTATTTGCTTTATTATTTAATTCATCTAATAACTTATTAAGTTCTTCTTCTTTTCCATAGAAGCAAAAACCTAAAAATTCAATGATAATTCTTTTACTATTTTCTATACTTTTTATTTTAACATTTTCTTCTACTTCTTGTATTAAATTAATAATAATAATTTTTTGATCATCTACAAGATAATTTGAACTATTAATTAATTGCTTTAATTTTTTACACCACTTTTTATAATGTTCTATTTTCTTATTATTTGCAGTACCTTTTACATTTAATTTTTCTCTAAATATTTTTCCAAATTCTTTTGCCATTAAAAAACTCCTATTTTAAAATTCTTACAGTATTAAATATTGTTATTAAAGTAGTTCCAACATCAGCAAAAACTGCTTGCCACATATCAGCTATTCCAAAAAGGCTTAATAATAAAGTTAATATTTTTACTCCTATTGAAAAAATTAAATTTTGTTTTATTATTTTATTAGTTTTTTTAGAAATATCTATTGCTTCTGTTATTTTAGAAAGTTCATCTGTCATAATTACTACATCAGAAGCTTCTATAGCACTGCTAGATCCTACACCTCCCATAGATATTCCTATATCCGCTCTTGCAAGAACTGGACTATCATTAATACCGTCTCCAACATATGCTATTTTTCTTTTTGTGTTTTCTAATTCTTTTTCTAGTTCATTATACTTTTCTGTTGGCAACATTTCAGCTTTAACTTCTTGAATTCCTATATCTTTTGCAATTTCTAAAGCTATTTGTTTTTTGTCTCCAGTAAACATTTTTGTTATTATATTTAAATTCGACAATTTTTGCATAGTTTTCTTACTATCTGCTTTTATTTCATCTTTTAATACTATATTGCCTATTATATCATCATTTTTCTTAATATACAATATAGTACCTAAATAATCATCATCTTGATTTACATTTATAAAATCCCCATTTCCTATTTGTATTAAATTTGCTTTGTATGTGTATTTAATACCTTTTCCTGCAATTTCTTCAAAATTTTTTACATCATTTATATCATAATCTATATTTTCTGAAGCTTTTAATATAGATTTTGCAATTGGATGATTTGAAAAACTTTCTCCCATTGCAAATAATCTTAAAATTTCTTCTTCTGTATAATTTTTGTCTATAATATTAATATTTGATACTTTAAAATTACCTGTAGTAATTGTTCCTGTTTTATCAAAAATAATTTCATTAATATTTCTTAAACTATCAAGATAGTCGCTTCCTTTTATTAAAATTCC
This sequence comes from uncultured Clostridia bacterium, assembly GCA_944386355.1. GTDB lineage: Bacteria > Bacillota > Clostridia > TANB77 > CAG-508 > CAG-269. The sequence goes on along the minus strand of CALXAU010000019.1, from coordinate 8,933 downwards.
CTTCTTAGAAGATTTTCCTATTCCTGTAAAATAACTAAGTGGTACAGAAATAGCAATTGAACAAGGGCATGATATTACTAAAAACACTAATGCTTTATATATACTTTGACTATATGTTACATTTTTTATTATGATAGGCATAAATACTGCTACTAATATCGCTAGAATTATTACAATTGGAGTATAAATTTTTGCAGCTTTTGATACAAAAGTTTCTGTTTTTGCTTTTTTATCAGTTGCATTTTCAACTAATTCTAAAATTTTATTTACTGTGCTATTTTCATATGTTTTTTCTACTTGTATCTCGATTAGCCCTTGTGTATTTATTCCACCTGATAATACTTTTGATTTTGGATTAACTTCTATTAATTTACTCTCACCTGTTAATGCTGAGTTATCTAATACAGCCTCACCTTTTATTATTTCTCCGTCTAAAGGAATTTTTTCTCCTGTTTTTACTACAATTATGTCTCCTATTTTTACTTTTTCTGGATTTGTTTTTATAATATCTTCACCATTTTTTAAATTTGCATATTCAGGTTTTATATTCATTAAATTTGCAATTGATTTTCTAGTTTTGTTAACTGCTCTAGCTTCTAAAATTTTCCCTATTTCGTAAAGAAATATTACCATTGCTCCTTCTGTTTGTTTTCCAACTATATATGCACCTATTGCAGATATAACAATTAATGCATTTTCATCTAGTGTTTTATTTTTAGTAATTTGAATAAACGCTTTTTTAGCTGTTTTTGCAATTAATATTATAAGTGCAGAAATTGTAATTATATGATATTCTATTTTCCCAATATTTAAGTACATTCCTATTAAAAATAATGTAATACCTAAAACTAACCTTATTATATCAGTATTATTTCTTTGAGTTTCTTCTATTACTTGTTCTTGAAGCTTTATATCTGGCTCTAGACTATGGACTATTTCAGATATTTCCTCTTTTACATTACTTGTTTTATCTGTTTTAAAAGAAAGTTTTAATGTAGAAAAATTTACATTTACATTTTTATATCCTTCTGTACTTGCTATTTTATCCTCTATTTTTTTAGCACAATTTGCACAATCTAAACCATTTAAAATATATTTATAACTCTTCAATATGTTCACACCCTTTCTTTACAATTGCACTGATATGTTCATCATCTAATGAGTAATATATAACTTTACCTTCTCTTCTAAATTTTACAAGTTTTGATTGTTTTAATATTCTTAATTGATGTGATATTGCCGATTGTGTTGTATTTACTATATTTGCAATATCACAAACACATAGTTCATCTTCTAACAAAGCATATATTATTTTCATTCTTGTTGAGTCCGCAAAGACTTTAAAAAATTCTGCTAAGTCATATATAAAACCGTCTTCTGGCATTTTTTCTTTTACCTTTTTTACTTTATCTTCATGCAATATGTTGCATTCATATATATTATCTTCCATAAAATTTACGTATATATTATATACGTTTCCTCCCTTCTATTATTTTTTATATTTTTAAATTTTAAAGTATATTTTTACGAATCCATATGTCGGATTTTTATTCACACATTAATTTTGAGTTTATAAATTTTGTGTACTTCATGTTTTCATATGATTATATGCTCATATATATGATATTCTTTTTTTGTTTTTTTGTCAATTGGTTTTTTAATATTTTTATTATTTTGGTTACTAGTTAATGATTTTTCACTTCTTATTACTCAAAAGTATTGATATATTAATATTTTGCAGGCAAGACCCAGATTGTTATACTCCAGCTATGTTTTGCCAAATAATATTAATATATCAATACTTTTGTTATTTATCATTAAAAAACTAGTAACTTATTTTGTTTTTAAGCGATTGTAGTTCACAATACTAAGATTCCTAATATATGATCAAAATTAACATGATTAAATTCTTTAACTTTTTAGCTTAATTGCATGTCGCGTCTTTGTTCGTGCGCCAATTTTACGCAAGTAAAATTGTGTGCATTAATTGCTGTTATAGGAAAATCTTCGATTTTTCCTATAACAAAATAAAATAGTTCCTTGATAACTAATTTAACAAAGAACTACTTTATATGTATAAATTAAATCTTTACAAGCATAAATAATCTTCTGCATCTCTCGCTGGTTTTGTATTATTATGACAATCAAAAATAACATTTATACCGTGTGCTGCCATTAATTTATTTACTTCCTTTCCTAAAACTGCTTCTTTATTTGGTTCTTGATAATTAACCTCAAATTCACCATTATTTTTATTATAACTAAATTTATAAGCTCCATTTATTAAAATATCTTCACAAGCACTAACCAATTCTTCTTTATCACTTTTTGAAATTCTTTCTTTTTTGTTTTTTAACTCACATATAACTTTGCCTAGACTTTGCTCCGCTTCTAATAATTCTTCAATTTTTTCTGGCAAAACTTTAGGGTTTTCTATTCCCTCTAAATCCTCTATAACTTTTTCTGCATAGAAACTTTGCTGAGTTCCGTCTAAAAATCTAATTGTACAAATACCTTCTGCATATTGCATATCTATTATAGGATTTTGTGGTAAATCTTTATTTAATTCACTAATAAGTGCTGTTCTTACAAAACTAAGATTATCTTGTTCAGAAAAAATTCCATTCGTGCACTCTTCTTTTACCCTACTTAAAAACTTCATTACTTCATCATTTACTTCTGGATTAAAAACATTATTAGGGCTGTCTTTTTCATAAAATTTAACTAAAGTTTTTAAAAAGTCAACTGTTTCATATGGATACATTAACTTAAAATTATCTAAATTATTTTTATTTGGAACAACAATATTATTAACATATATTTCAAAGCCTTGTTTTGCTACAACTAATACTCCACCAGATACAAGTAGTAGTTTTAACACATATTTTAATTTTTTAGGTAAAAACTTCCATATTTGTTTAAACTTATTATCTAAAACTAATCTTTTTGTTGCTTCTGTTCCTTTATTTGATTTGATTTCTGGTACATTTTCTGATTCTTCTTTACTCATATATAAACAACCTTCCTATTAAAAATAATTAAATCTTTTATTATTATACATATTTATCAACTTTATGTCAACATATCGCAATAAAAATTATACTCTAAATATTACAAAAATTAATATTTTTTATCATATAAAATATCTCTAAGTAATAAAATATTATAAAAACATCCTTAAATTGGAGGTACACATGTTAGATAAAAGAAAATTTGTTAAATTTCAAATATTTTCAACGATATTTATACTTATCTTAGGAACTTTGTTACATTTTACATTTGAATTTTCTAATAATAATATAATTGTCGCATCTTTTAGTAGTGTTAATGAAAGTACTTGGGAACATTTAAAATTAGTATTTTTCCCAATGTTAATTACTACAATAATTGGATATTTTTATTTTAAAAAAGATATACCAAATTTTATATGTATAAAAACAATAGAAATAATATTTTCAATTTGTTTTATAACCATATTTTTTTATACATATACAGGAATTATAGGCACTAATTTTGCCATTTTAGATATTGGTAGTTTTTTTATTTGTGTTCTTTTAGGCGAATTTATAGTTTATAAAAAAGTAATGAATGACAAAGCTTTTTGCAATAAAAAAGTTTCAATTTTAATACTAGTATTACTATTTCTAGCTTTTATAATTTTTATTTATTTCCCACCTAAAATTAACTATTTTAAAGATCCTGTTTCTGGATATTATGGAATTCCTCTACTCTTTTTATCTTATGAGTAGTGGTTTTTATTAATGGTTCATCTGTTAAAATCATATGTGTAATATATTTATATCTAGGTAGTGTTTTATTTATCTGCTTAATTTTATTCCAAATTAAATTATACAAATAATCTTTTGAAATGTCCCCATACATATTTTTAATTATATCTTTGTTATATACAACTTTTACAGCAACCCTTATTCTACTTTCATCTTCTTTATCTTTCATTCCAAATACAAAAGACTCTTCTACTTCATCATTTCTATTTATTAAAGTTTCTAATTCTTCTGGAAAAACTTTTTTTCCATTTTTTAAAACAATCATATCTTTTTTTCTACCAGTAATAAATAAGTATCCTTCTTTATCTACAAAACCTAAATCTCCTGTATAGAACCACCCCTCTTTTATAACTTCTCTTGTAGCTTCTTCATTTTCATAATATCCAATCATAACATTAGGGCCTCTTACTATAATTTCTCCTATTCCATTCTCATCTTTATCAACTATTTTTACTTCTGTATTTTTCATAGGTATACCAACAGATCCATATTTAGAATATTTGTCATTTTCAGCTGAAATTACAGGAGATGTTTCTGTTAGCCCATAACCTTGTACAATATGTATTCCAAATTCATTAAATTTTTTTTCAACATTTTTATCTAAAGGTGCTCCGCCTGCAATTACAAATCTCATTTTTCCACCAAGTCCATCAATAATTTGTTTAAAAACTTTTCTTCTTATATCAATATGTAGTTTTAATAAAATATTACATATTTTTGTTGCAAATTTAATCAATTTTGTTTTTCCTTGTTTACCTATTTCTTTTTCGATATTTGAGTACATTTTGTCTATTAGAAGTGGTACACCAACAAATACAGATACTTTATACTCTATTAAATTTTGTTTAATATATCTTAGTCCATCTGGAAAAACAGTTTTCATTCCACTTGCCAACATTACAATCATTGCTGTAGAGCCAAAAATATGATGATATGGCAAAAAAGCAATATTTACATCTGTACTATAAAAACTCTCTACAATTTGCATATCATAAACATTAGTAGCTATTCCGTATTGGGACAACATTACTGCTTTTGATTTAGATGTAGTTCCAGAAGTAAATAATAAAATACTCATTGATTTAGAGTCTACTTCATGTTTTTCATATTCTTGATTACCTCTCTTTAATAAATTTCTTCCATTATTAATTAGATTTTTTATATTTTCAAACTTTTCTATATCACTCATACAAATATATTCTGTAATATCTGTAGTACCTTTTTCTTTTATAATATTTATTTTCTCTATTAATTTTTCATCAAAAATTATTGCATTTACTTTACTTCTAATTAAAGATTCTTCTAGTTCTTTTATTTGTAAATCTTTATCTAAAGGAACTGAAACAATTCCTCCTAAAAGACATGCTAAATGAGAAATAGCCCATTCATATCTGTTTTTTCCTATTATTGCAATCCTTTTCCCTTTTAATTTTTTTTCGTATAATGCTGTTCCTAATGAATTTATATCTTCTAATAATTTAGCATATGTTATATTTTCATAGTGTACATTTTCATCTACTTTATTTTTTATTGTAAATGCTATATTTTCTGGATATAATTTTACAGAATTGTATATAATTTCTTTAATGTTATTAAATCTTGGAACTTCTCTTAACTGATTTTTCATATTTAATATCATTCCTTCCTATAGATAGAGATATTTCTTTATCTGGTTTTCAAAACCAGATTATCATATCATTTTAACTTTGTCAATATTGACTAATAATTCTATGCATGATAATATTGTTATGTAAAAAATTTATTTATATAGAAAGAATTGATTTTAATATGGATAAAAAAGATTTGAAATTACATTTACCTAGGTGGAATGAATTGCCAAACATAGATTTATATATAGACCAAGTTGTAACATTAATTAACAGTACTTTATCTCCGTTTTTAAATAATGTAAATATGGAAGATGTGAATTTACTTTTAACTAAAAACATGATTAATAATTATGTAAAGAATAAAATTATAGAACCTCCAATAAAGAAAAAATATAATAAAAATCATTTATCAAAATTTTTTGTAATTTGTGTTTTAAAAGAAGTTTATAAAATAAATGATATAAAAATATTAATAGAGCTTGCCCTGCAAAGCTCTAATATAGAAAATGCTTATGACAATTTTTGTAAATTATTTGAAGAAAGTTTGGAATGTGTTTTTAAAAAAGTAGATTTTATAGACAAATTTTCTACAAATGATAATAAATATCTTTTAAAAAGTGTATTACTATCATGTGCATATGCAATTTATACAAAAAAACAAATTTAAGATATTTATGCAAATTTTAGCAAGTTATTTAACAATCTATGCTATAAACTTTTATATTCATTAAATATTAATACTATAGGGGTGAAAATATGTTTAAATTAGTATCAGATTATAAACCAACAGGAGATCAACCTAAGGCAATTGACTATTTATCAAAAGGAGTTAATGAGGGTAAAAAATTTCAAACATTACTAGGGGTTACAGGTTCTCGGAAAAACTTTTACAATGGCTAATATTATACAAAAGGTTCAAAAACCAACGCTTATCTTAGCACATAATAAAACCTTGGCAGGACAATTATATTCAGAATTCAAGGAGTTCTTTCCAGAGAACGCGGTAGAGTACTTTGTAAGTTACTATGATTATTATCAACCAGAAAGTTATATTGCAAGTTCTGACACTTATATAGAAAAAGACTCTTCTGTAAATGATGAAATAGATAAATTACGACATTCTGCAACAGCTTCTTTATTTGAAACTAAAGATGTAATAATAGTAGCTTCTGTTTCTTGCATATACGGTCTTCGGTGATCCAATAGATTATGAAAATATGATTATTTCTTTAAGACCTGGAATGAAAAAGGAAAGAAATGAAATTTTAAAAAAACTTGTAAACATGCAATATACAAGAAATGAAATTGATTTTAAAAGAGGAACTTTTAGAGCTAGAGGAGATATTGTTGAGATTTATCCTTCAGATCAAAATGAAACCTCAGTTAGAATAGAATTCTGGGGAGATGAAATTGAAACAATTTCAGAGATAAATCCTGTAAATGGAAAAGTAGTAGGAAAAAGAAATCATATAATGATTTTTCCTAATTCTCATTATGTTACTTCAAAAGAAAAAATGGAAAGAGCAATTGGTACTATACAAGAAGAATTAAAGGAGAGAATTGCTTTTTTTAAGAAAAATAATAAGTTAATTGAAGCTCAAAGAATAGAAGAAAGAACTAATTTTGATATTGAAATGATGAGAGAAACTGGTTTTTGTTCTGGAATAGAAAATTATTCTAGACATATTAGTGCAAGAGAACCAGGAACTCCACCTTTTACTTTGTTTGACTATTTTCCAGATGACTTTTTACTATTTATAGACGAGTCTCATGCAACTATTCCTCAAGTAAGAGCAATGCATAATGGAGATAGAGCTAGAAAAGAATCTTTAGTAGAATATGGTTTTCGACTTCCTTCTGCTTTTGATAATAGACCATTAAAATTTGAAGAGTTTGAACAAAGAATAAATCAATGTATTTTTGTCAGTGCAACACCTGCTGAATATGAGAAGGAAAAATCAGGTAACAATGTAGTTGAACAAATTATAAGACCAACTGGTTTATTAGATCCAAAAATACAAGTTAAACCTGTTACTAATCAAATAGATGATTTAATCGAACAAATTAGAATACGTACAGATAAAAAAGAAAGGACTCTTGTAACTACTTTAACTAAAAAAATGGCAGAAGATTTAACTTCTTATTTAAAAGAGATTGGTATTAAAGTAAATTATATGCACTCAGATACTAAAGCATTAGAAAGAATGGAAATAATTAGAAAACTAAGATTAGGAGAATTTGATGTTTTAGTAGGTATAAATCTTTTAAGAGAAGGTTTAGATATTCCAGAGGTATCTTTAGTTGCAATTTTAGATGCAGATAAAGAAGGTTTTCTTCGTTCTGAACGTTCATTAATTCAAACAATTGGACGTGCTGCAAGAAATACTGACGGAACTGTTATTATGTATGCTGATGAGTTAACAGATAGTATGGAAAAAGCCATTTCTGAAACGAATAGGAGAAGAAGAATTCAAGAAAATTATAATAAGGAAAATAATATCACTCCTCAAACTATAAAGAAGTCTGTAAGAGATACTATAAAAGCTACATTAACTGAAGATATTGGTGTAGAATATAAATTAGAAAAATCAGAAGATGTTAAAGATGTTATTTCTAAATTAACAGATGAAATGTTAAAATTTGCTTCTGAAATGGAATTTGAAAAGGCTGCTGAGTTGAGAGATAAAATAAAAGAATTAGAAAAATTGCTTTAAATTTTATTATTAAAATCTAAAGCAATTTTTGCATAATTAACGTAAAATCTAAAGAGAAAAGTTAAAATTAATATAAGTTTTAAGACTTTTGGATTTGTTCTTTACATTCTTTTATAATATAATTAATAATGTTCTACTTTTAAATTATTATCAATACAATCTATTTTAACAGTTGTATTTGGCAATATTTCTTGTGATAATATACTTTTTGCGATTAAAGTTTCTAATTTCTTTTGAACAAATCTTTTTAAAGGTCTTGCTCCAAAATTTTCACTATAGCCATTATCAATTAGAAAATCTTTAGCTTTTTGTGTTAATTCTAATTTAATATTTTTATCTTCTAATCTTTTTTCTAAATCTATAAGCAATAGTTCAAGTATTTTAGAAACTTCTGTTTTCATTAATGGCTTATAGAATATAATTTCGTCCAAACGATTTAAAAATTCTGGTCTAAAACTTTGTCTTAATAAATTATTGACTTTTTCTTTTGCCTCTTCTGAAATTTCTCCATTTTTTTGTATACCTTCTAATATATACTCTGAACCTAAATTTGAAGTTAGTATAATTATTGTATTCTTAAAGTCTACAGTTCTTCCTTGTGAATCTGTAATACGTCCATCATCTAATACTTGTAATAAAATATTAAATACATCTGGATGAGCTTTTTCTATTTCATCAAATAATATTACTGAATATGGTTTTCTTCTTACTGCTTCTGTTAATTGTCCTCCCTCTTCATATCCTACATATCCTGGAGGAGCACCAATTAATCTTGATACAGAATATTTTTCCATGTATTCTGTCATATCTATTCTTACCAT